>JAGCYI010000153.1 GCA_017960885.1 Bacteroidales bacterium | reverse complement strand
TGACGAGACGGTGCGCAAACTCGGCAAACTTTACCTCTACGACTGTCTGAGGGCAAACAAGTCGCTTGCGGCATGGGGTGTCGAGTGGCGCGTTCCGTTTTTAGACAAAGAATTTTTAGACCTGGCAATGCGCCTGAATCCCAAAGCCAAAATGTGTCCCGGCAAGGAGATAGAAAAACGCGTGGTACGTATGGCAGTTGCGGAGATTTTGCCCGAAAGCATTGCTTGGCGACAGAAAGAACAGTTTTCCGACGGCGTGGGTTACAGTTGGATCGATAGTCTCAAAGATATGACTTCAAAGGCTGTTACCGACGAACAGATGGCTCACGCAGCCGAACGTTTCCCCATCAACACTCCCATGAACAAGGAGGAATACTACTACCGCTCAATATTCTCAGAACTTTTCCCGAGCGATTCTGCGGCAATGAGCGTTCCGAGCGTGCCGAGCGTAGCGTGCAGCACCGCCGAAGCCCTCGCCTGGGATGCCTCGTTCAAAAACCTCAACGACCCAAGCGGCAGGGCAGTAAAAGGGGTGCACGAAAATGCGTATTAAAAGGATTTGCAGATTTCAAATATCGTTATTATTTTTGCAGACAGATAGTTTGCAAAAATAATAATCAGATATGAACCCGAATTTCAAACTTTCAAACGGCAAAACCATCGCCCAAGTGGAAAACGAGATGAAACTCGGCATCGAAAAACTCTATTTAGATGCTTGGGCAAAAGGCGTTTCAGTGCCATATTGGGACGAAAACAGGGTGTTGCATTTGGCAAATCCCGATGGTAGCGACGATTTGGCGGAATTTGACGCCAAGACAAAAAAAATCACTGTAATTTCACGATTTGCCAACCCTGGACAAGGACGATTTGCGTATCTATTGGCAAGTTAGTGATATGGAAAGGAAGGAATTTGCGGTGGTTGCCGGACCTAACGGTGCAGGTAAAAGTTCGTTGTCAAAATATTACTTAAAGGTGGATTGTTTTGATGGCGACTTGATGGCGTTGAACCTTCGCCGTGAGCATCCTGATTGGCCTGAACGGTGGATTTCGGGAACTGTTGCGGGCAATCTCGAAAAACAAAAAAACAATGCAATAGCCAGCAATCAAAATTTTGCTTTTGAAACAAATTTTTCCAACGATTTCATTATCAACCTTATAAACGATTTTAAGAAATCAAATTACAAAATCTCGTTGTTTTATTTTGGGATTGACAAATTGGACGAATCGTTGTTGCGTGTACATAGCCGTGCAAATCTCGGCGGACATAATGTAGCCGACGATGTTGTGAAATACAATTTTTCGGAATGTCCCAAACGAGTTGCCCAAAACCTCCATTTATTTGACTATATGATATTTATCGACGGCATAATGCCCTACGGCAAAATCATTGCAAATATCAGAAAAAGAGATAATTACAAAGAAATTGCAGATATTGTGCCGAGATGGTTTGCTGATGGATTTGCGGGGGTGGTGTGCGTCTAATTTTCAAATAATTCTACTCAATATCTCAGCCGCGGAAATACTCATTTTACAAAAGGCGAACCATTTTTTGCCAAGGTCTTTGAGGGAGGCACCGATATGATAAACGGTATCATCGATAATCAAAAATCTATCGTGTGAATTGACAAACTGATGAATCGTTATAGGAGCGTATTGAGCATTGTATCGCTGTAAATCAAGTTGTAATTGTGCCGAAAGATTTTTTGTGTAGATGGTAGCCAAAACGTTTGGTTGTCTTTTGGCGAGCATTTGCAAAACGGAATCATCTATATAATTATCAATAAGGACGATACGCTGTTTTGCACTTCGTATTAAGTCGTTGGCAAATTTGTATGCGTCGAAAATCTGTCCATCGTAAAAGATGCCTTCCTCGGGCGGCAAGGAGGTTTTGACGAAGAAGTCGATTTTGTTTTCTGTTTGGGTAACTCGTTGTTCAAGCCGTTCCAAACGTTGGTTGATAGAGTAGCCTTTGAGTAGGTATTCTTTTAATATACGAAGAGCCCACTGACGGAATTGAGTACCTCGGAACGATTTAACTCTATAACCAACTGATATTATGACATCAAGATTGTAAATCTTTTGTACACGTTTAACTTCGCGTTTACCCTCTTTTCGAACTTGTAAGAAATCCTTACAAGTTGATTCAGACATTAACTCGCCTTCTTTATAGATATTGCGAATGTGCATTGTTATATTTTGCGGCGTTGTTACAAATAATTCAGCCATCTGTTGCTGCGTAAGCCACACCGTTTCATTTTCAAGGCGGACTTCGAGTTTTATAGTTTCATCAGGTTGATATAGTACTATTTCGTTGTTCTCTGTCATTTGGTGGTAGTTTACAAAAAAGACTCACCCATAGCGCGCTGTTCTATGATAAGCGGGGTGAGTTTGTTAATTGCAAAATTACACTATTTCTTTCTCATTTCCAAATATTTTGACATTTTATTTCTGCACTCATCTCCGTATTTCCCTTACCCCCCCTAACAAAAACTCGTACTCGCCATAACAAAATCTCGTACATTTTTTTTCTTTCCATTACGAACAATCGGTATTGCATATAAAACACCTCTACAATACCTTTGCATTGTTAAAATTAAACGAAAACAAAACAACACATAAAATAATTACATTATGAGCAAACTTAGATTTGACGTAGTACAGGACGCTTTCAAAAAGAAAGCCGTTGCAGTGGACACTCCCGACGCACGTCCGTCGGAATATTTCGGCGAGTTGGTGTTCAACCGCGAAAAAATGCATAAGTATCTCGATATCAAGACTTACAATGCTCTTATCGACTGCATCGACAACGGAAAACCCCTCGACCGCGAAACCGCCGATCACGTGGCTGCCGGTATGAAAACTTGGGCTTTGGCTCACGGTGTAACCCACATTACTCACTGGTTTCAGCCCCTTACCGAAGGAACTGCCGAAAAGCACGACTCCTTTATGGATTACGACAACAAGGGCGGTATGATTGAAACTTTCGACGGCAAATCGCTTGCTCAGCAAGAGCCTGACGCTTCGTCGTTTCCAAGCGGCGGTATTCGTGCCACTTTTGAGGCTCGCGGCTACACGGCTTGGGACCCAACTTCGCCCGTGTTTATTCAGGACGACACTCTCTGTATCCCCACTGTGTTTATTGCCTACACTGGTGAGGCTCTCGACTATAAGACCCCCCTCAAAAAGGCTCTCAAAGCGGTTAACGACGCTGCATTGCCTATCTGCAAGATGTTTGACCCAAAGGTTAAAAAGGTGTTCTCGTATCTCGGTTGGGAACAGGAGTATTTTCTTGTAGACGAAGACCTTTACGCCGCACGTCCCGACCTTATGCTCACCGGACGCACACTTATGGGTCACGCTTCGTCGAAAAACCAACAGTTAGACGACCACTATTTCGGCGCAATCCCTTCGCGTGTGATGGCTTTTATGCGCGATATTGAAATTGCAGGTTACAAACTCGGCATTCCTTTGAAAACCCGTCACAATGAGGTTGCTCCCAACCAGTTTGAACTTGCGCCCATCTTTGGCGAAACCAACCTCAGCAACGACCAGAACCAATTGATTATGAACACTATGAACGCCGTTGCTCGTAAACACGGATTTGTAGTGCTGATGCACGAAAAGCCTTTCGACGGTATCAACGGTTCGGGTAAGCACAACAACTGGTCGCTGGGCACCGACACAGGCACTCTCCTACTCGCTCCCGGCAAAGATTCAAAAGGCAACTTGCAGTTTGTAACGTTCTTTGTTAACGTTCTCGCAGCCGTTCAGAAATACAACGCATTGCTCAAAGCATCTATCGCATCTGCCACCAACGCACACCGCTTGGGCGCAAACGAAGCACCTCCGGCTATTGTTTCGGCTTTCTTGGGCAAAACTATGACCGACGTATTGCACAAACTTCTTGAAGTTCCGTCGGATACCCCCATCGAAATCGCCGGCAAAAAGGGCAAATCGGTTGGCTTGGTTGAGATTCCCGAAATCTTTATCGACAACACCGACCGCAACCGTACATCGCCGTTTGCCTTCACCGGCAACAGATTTGAGTTCCGCGCCGTAGGTTCAAGCGCCAACTGTGCCAACGCAATGACCACCCTCAACGCCGCCGTTGCCGACCAACTTACCGAATTTAAAGCCGCTGTCGACAAAGAAATGGCTGCCGGAAAATCTATGAACATTGCCATAATGGACACTCTCAAACCCATTATCAAAAAGATTATCAATGTAATCTGTTTTGATGGCAACGGATATTCCGACGAATGGCAGAAAGAGGCCAAGAAACGTGGTTTGGACGTTGAAACCTGCGTTCCCCAAATGTTTAAGGCATTCACCGAAAAACAGAACATCGAAATGTTTACCCGTATGGGCGTTTACACCGAAAAAGAACTCGAAGCCCGCAACGAGGTACGTTGGGAAATCTACTCTAAGAAGGTTCAGATTGAGGCTCGCGTAATGGGCTTAATGGCAATCAACAACATTATTCCCGCCGCGCTTGCATATCAAACCAAACTTTTGGACAACATTGCCAAAATCAAAGAACTTTTCCCCAACAAATATCAGCAAATGGCAAAAGTAGAAATCGAACTTGTAGAAAAAATCTCTGAGCGTGTAACCGACATTCACGACAAGGTTTACGCCATGATTGAAGCCCGCAAGGTAGCCAACAAGATCACCGACGAATACGAAAAAGCCATGGCATATTACAAAATAGCCGAATCGCTCTTTGCCATCCGCAAACCCATCGACAAACTCGAAGAGGTAGTCGACAACGACATGTGGCCTCTTCCCAAATACCGTGAATTGCTGTTTATCAATTAAACATGTGATTATTAGACACCGTAGAGACGTCATATTATGGCGTCTCTATTTTTATAAATATCCTGCACAACCAACCCTGCAATAGTAAATCCAAAAATAGCCGTAATATGTGCCACAGTGACATTGATTTGGGCTTTTTTAAACATTCCGGCATCTTTCTCGGTAGAATTATCCCCTTTGTTGCTAAGCAATTCGGGCGAATAAACGCAGAAAAATTTCTTTTTGGGGAACGTCTTATTTAACATGTTTTGTATTTTTTTGTGCGGGGCAAAGGTAGA
>JAGCYI010000152.1 GCA_017960885.1 Bacteroidales bacterium | reverse complement strand
TTCCGTCGCCGGAATCGCCCGAAAACCTTACAGCCACACTGTCTAAGTTTTTAATTTCTAAATTGTTTGCCATAACTTCTATAAAAAATACAATCTAATGTTTTTGGTTGTTTGTCAAATAATTTTTCTGCCGCAAAGGAAAGGATTATTTTCTTAAATGAATGTTAAATATTTACTTTTTTTGTATAAATATTCAGTTTACGTGAAATACGTATGATGGATGGCGTGGAATAACTACAAGAAGCATGGTTATACTTTAAAATATTCGGATATAATAAAGTGGTACTTTAAATTATCACGTTTTTTTGAATTATATTTACTTGATATTTAGGAATATAAGTTTTTTAAGTGGTATTAACGAGAATTTTTAATAGTATGCAAAAGAAATTTGAATAAATATTCAAAAAGTAGGCGAGTGTTCTGTATGGAGAACAAAAATGTAGTGTTTTTGTTCTGTATGTAGAACAAAAAATGAGTAAATCTGTTCTGTATGCAGAACAGATTTACTATTCTAATCCCCAAAATCCAAATAGGTCAAATCGTAAATACTTGGGTCAAACGAATAAACAACGTTTGATGCAGAATCAACTATTTCCACATAGTCGTGATCTTTTATAAAATTTATAATCTTTTGATTATCAATGAATTTTATTATCATTTTATGGATATTCTTATTTCTAAAATAATAACAGCCCACAACTGGTTTTGCCTTTGCCTTAATATTGTTTCGCTTGAATAATTCGTTGCATATAACGGCTGCATATTGGGCATAACCAACACAGTTGGCTTCTCCGTTTACAATGTTGTTGTGCCAACTAAACGACAAATCAGCCGAAGTCTTTTTTTTAGCATATACAGCAATATCCTCGATTGTTTGAAACTGCATTAGATTACAATCAACATTGATAGAATAATGCGGCGTTGTACGGTTGTTCAATTTTACAAGCCGCATTTGAGATTTAATGACAAAGCCACATACTATTATAACTAATACAATGATAGCCAATATTTTAAATCTCTTTTTCATCTTTTTGGGAATCAATTATTCAAATCTATGTAAGTGTGTATTTTGTAATTATCGGGCATAATATCTGTACTTCCAATGAATGGCATAATTGCCCTTAGGGTGAAATAATTAAGACCCGGGTTACTTTTAGCACCTTCCATATACTTCTTGTTATCTTTTTTCGCAGTCTCAGTACTAACATTGGTATCAAAAATATCGTGTAAATGACCGTTACTGCCGCTTGATTGACCTATTGAAGTTTGAACAACCTTGTCTGGCTCTGTAATATACGATAAAATTGAACTATTGTTACCATATCTGCCAGATACCCTTTTAATATCTGCATTTGTAATGCAACTTTTATTGCCTGCCATATCCTTTATAACTTCCATCTCTTTTGTTGAATAATTGCTATTACTATTTGGTAATGGCTCAATTGTATTCATTCGTTGGAAGAATGACGGATTTTTTAAATAATAGTTGTAACTCTCTTCTATTGAAAATCCTTTTCCTTTTGCATAATTTATTATTGCTTGAAGAATTGCTGGCGGCAATGTACATAATTTATACTTGATAGCATTGGGGATATCTCGTAAAAAATTAGTTATATTGGATGGTAATCCAAGTTTATCTGCCGCCCATAATGCAGTATCATAATTTGTCCAAAATTGCGATTTCAAATAGTTAGTTGCAAATTGCGACAAACTATATTGCGGTTCAGGTGGTGGTGGATCTTTCTTTTTATCCTTAACAAGAAAATTTTTCGGATTGCAAACATTTCTCGACCACTCAAAAATGTCTTTTGTTATTTTTACTTTATCTTTCATTTTTATGTCCTCCGAAATTAATTGTAAATTAAGATATACGCTAATTTCATATTTTTATATTTTTAAATTTTCCACAAAAATATACAGTATTTTAGTGAAAAGTTCTATATATAAAGGAGGAACTTATAGTATTGTAAAGTTAACAGAATGAAAATCAAATGAATAACAGATTGTTTTTTTATTTCAACTGAATATCATAAAATTTCCAATCGCTTGTACCCGGTTCTATCAAATCCATTTTGGTGGTTGATTTTGGTATTGGTGGAAAATACAAAGCGAAATCTTTGGCTTGATCAAAGGCATAGAAATATGTTTTATCGGGATTAATGCCGATACCTTCCGCTTTTGTTAAAAAATATTTTTTTCCATTGACATTAATGTAGGTATCTTTATCAATTGTTATCCATAAATAATACGTTCCATTTTTCTTATTTGTATTTGATAATTCTACAACTGTTTGAGTGTCAGAAATAATCACTTTTTTTATTACTATGTTATCACTTGCAATTTCCTTAAAATCGGGATATTTTATTACTATATCCGATGGTGAAATTATATAGGTTGGATGATATTCATCAAGTGCTAGGTCTTTTCGTATTTGCAGCATCTGATTTAGTGCCTTTGTGTTACCATTATCTAAGTTGTACAATTTTTCGAAATAGGATAACGCTTTAAATAAGAACTTTCGTTCTTCTTGGTATATTTTGTTGCTTTCTGTAATGTTACTATTTGCGGAGTGGTCTAATAAATATCGTTCTTTATCAAGAATAATGCCTCTGGAATCGTAGAGCCATCCTAATTGTCCATAGGCAAATGCTAAATCTTTATTATTGTTGATAAGTTTATTGCAATATTGTTCGCCGAACTCAAACGCCTTTAAATATTCATCTTTATGTTTATTTGCATTTTGTTGTGTTTTCTTTATTTCTTGTTGCAATCGATACCAATCGGCGTTACTAATGCCTTCTCGATTAAATTCTCGTGTTAGAGAATCTACTGAATATATTTCGGTAATATATTGTTGAGCCGAATTATAAAAGACATTCCCATAATTTTGCTCATTGACGGAATTGTTTTGGGCTGTGTTATTTGCATTATTTGTTGCTTGTTCCACTTTAAATAACCTCAATATATAAAACTGATTATTCAACATAGGTATAGTCTTAGTACTCAATTCTATATAAAAATTTGAATATACAAAACCTTGATATTCCATACCGTTTTCGTTGTCTTTTCTATTGCCTCGGAATGTGGCAAAAGAGTTTATATCATTGAAAATCTTGCTTTTAAATGTAGCCGGTAAGAAATAAAGAATCATTTTTTGATTATCGTTAACCGAAACAGATCCATTAACTGCCTCGTTTCCACTTATATAATTCTTTGCGCCATTATTGTCGTGACTATACCTAAATCCATAAGTGCTAAGATAGTTAGCGATTCCATAAGAACCATTGCTATATGTATTTATTAGTCCTCGTATATCTATTGCCTTTGCGGTATTCTCCACTTTGCTCAGCATATCATTCAAACGATTGTAACTGTCTGATTCTTGCTGTGTTAAAGATAGTTTTTGTTGCTCGTAAATGCGGTACGCCTCATTTAAACTATTACGAGAGTCAGCATAATTGCCGAGTTCATATTCTCCATAAGCACTTTTGACGTATGAATTAAAGGCATTTCGATACGACTTGGTAATATCATCCTTATAATAATTCGATTGAGAATTATTATAATTGTTAAAATTATTATAACCTGATGATTGATAATTGTTTTGAGAATACGATGATCTACTTTTTGCTTTTGCAATCTCGTCTTTCTTTTGAACCAATGTATTATGGTCGATTAGATTATATTGCCATTGTGCATTCAACTGAATACAACGGTCTATCAATAGATTAGCATTTTCATAATCACCTTGTCGGATTAAATTGTTAATTCGCTCCAAATTATCCCAAATTTGATTTTGCGCTTGGTTATGGCCTTGGGTCATTTGTTCCAATTGTCTATTCATTTCACTCATTTCATTGGGATCATAATATCTGGATTTTCCCACATACATTTGATATTGATTATTCTGCCCGAAACAACTAACACTGACCAGAAATACAGCGATTAGGATTATAGTATTTTTCATAATGTCATATATTTGTTAATTAATAATTTACATTTCAAATATTAACATTCGGAAGGGGTATAAAACAGAAAAGCGCGTCTGTTTCTTCGTTGTACTTTTAACGGAGGCCCTAGGAAAGCCTTAACAAGAAAATACAACTATAAACAGACCACGCCTATAAGGTATGGTCGGTCGCTGTGCTTGCTCTCCCTTGTTACGTGAATTTCCTAGGTTCCCGTTAGGAGAAACAGCACAACTTCCGAATAATCTTTCAATTATTCACGGCGTCGGGCTCATACCCAAAACCGACTATTATTTTAACGCAATATACGATTTTTTTCTCGATAAACGATTCTATTTTTGAGTAATTTTAAAAAAAATTTTATAAATGGCTTAAATATAAGTAGTTGCTATTACAAATCCAATACTTCATTTACTACATTTGTCACTTCCTCAATTATTTGCAGGCATCGGTTTTTGGGGATTCGGATGGATGTGCCAACAGCAATCATGTCGGATGTTGTGGGATTTCCGTTGTTGTTGGCTGATGTTGCATGTTCTCCATTGTAGCCTGATACACAATGTGTAAGGTCGTATGCCGGTGCTAAGTTCCATTTACCTGAACGACAAATGAAGGCAAAGTTTTTGGGATGGTCGTCTTTGTTTTCGGCGATAACGTTAAATGCCATTCTTCTAAACATTTCTTCTACTTGCGAAGGACTTTGCGTAAGATACCCTGTGAGATTCAATAGGTTTTTATAATCCAAAGTAGGCATCTGTATTGACACGCCCAACAATGCTCCCGCAGTGGCTGTATGTATACGTACCCCATTTTCGATGTCGAAACGCTTTGTGGCAAAATATTTTCCATCAATGAGTTTAAAATCAGGAACTGTAATACCACATTTACGAGCCGCAAGATTGTAGTTATATTCGGTTTGTGCTAAATCCGGAGGATCGTAAGTATGTCGAAATTTTACAAGCCATTGTCCATCAGAATCTTTAAGCAAGCATTTAGGACGACAACCACCCGAATTGCCACTGTTATAATATAGAACATCTTCGCCTTCGTTGGATTTTTCAGAAAGTACATCAAATGCCATTTGTTGAAGGCGGTCGAGCGGAGGCAGTGTTTTTTCCTCACCTTGCAGAATTTCAGGGTGATAACAAAGTGCGCCCATACCAGAACTGCCCACAATACTTAACCGTTGGAGTGGCGTAAGTGTTTGTTCATCAATATTTTGCTTACGTAACATACGGTTCAATAGATAACGTCCATAACCATCGGGAAGCGAATCTTCAAAAATTCCAAAGTTACCCCAAAATGGAGTGGGTTTGGCAATAAACATTTTTTGTTGCAACGGAAGTTCCAAAGGTGAAATAGAAAAACCCTCAGCAAGCCATTCCTTGCTATATTCAAAAGCGCACAAGCGACCGTCAGGAGTTGTGGTGAGCGTTCCAACGGTTTTGTCGCCCATTGATACCAAAAGTTTATTTATCAAACTCATTTCTTCCACGTTTTCGGTTTTTGTTTTTGTTGATGGTTTCTAATTCATCCATTGTATTGTATAATGGATTGGAAATAAGTGACTTAATATCATTTGTATAGCCTAATGATTTTGCCAAAGCCACAAAAGAAGCGAGAGATATTGTATGCTTTTGTTCAAATTTGGCAATGGTAGCGGATGGAACACCACTCATCATAAAGAGAGCCTCGCGCGAAAGTCCCTTCTCTAAACGACGCTTTTGTAGATTTGAAGCCATTATAGCAAGCAAATCTTCTACTGTTTCGGTTTCGTATCTGTATAGCGTAGACATACTATTGGATCTTTTAAACCATAAAACGGCATTTAATAAATATTATTGTATCTCTTAAATTTAATTTCATTCCTCTTGCAAATATACACAAAATATCATAATTTTGTACCACAATTTTCTAAAATATATATCGTGAAAATTACAAAAATTCTAATTGAAAACTTGATTAAACTCTCGAAGGGGAGGCCGGTGTCGTTTTCGATGTCAAAAAATGAGGTTTTTGGCGAATTGTTGGCTG
>JAGCYI010000022.1 GCA_017960885.1 Bacteroidales bacterium | reverse complement strand
AAGAAAAACCTCCGCGACATTATCTCTCGTGTAATCAAATATTGCGGAATGGCTCGTGCCGTTAAATTCCTCGACGATATTAAGAATATGGGTTACTACCGTGCATTCAAGGGCGGACTTTCGTTCAACCTCGAAGACGTGGTTATCCCAGAAGAAAAGGCTGCAATGGTTCAAGCTGGTTACGACCAAGTGGACGAAATCCTCAACAACTACTCGATGGGTTTCATCACATTCAACGAACGTTACAACCAGATTATCGATACTTGGACACACGTAAACGCTCAACTTACCGAGTCGGTGATGAAGACCCTCAGCGCCAACAACGACGGTTTCAACTCTGTTTACATGATGTTGGATTCAGGCGCCCGTGGTTCTAAAGAGCAGATTCGTCAGCTTTCGGGTATGCGTGGTCTTATGGCTAAACCTCAGAAATCAGGTAGCGCAGGTTCGGAGATTATCGAGAACCCGATTTTGGCTAACTTTAAAGAGGGACTTTCGGTGTTAGAGTACTTCATCTCTACCCACGGTGCTCGTAAAGGTCTTGCCGATACCGCGTTGAAAACAGCCGACGCCGGTTACCTTACCCGTCGTCTTGTTGACGTTGCTCAAGACGTTATCATTACACAAGAAGACTGTGGCACACTCCGCGGACTTGTGGCTACTGCACTCCGTAAAAAAGACGAAATCGTAGAATCGCTTGGCGACCGCGTTCTTGGTCGTACATCGGTTCACGACGTTATACATCCTCAAACAGGCGAACTTATCGTTCGTGCAGGTGAAGAAATCACCGAAACTATTGCACAGAAAATCGACGAGTCGCCCATCGAACAGATTGAAATCCGTTCGGTACTTACCTGCGAATCGCGCAAAGGCGTTTGTGCAAAATGTTACGGACGCAACCTCGCAACACAGCGCAAGGTTCAGATCGGCGAGGCTGTGGGAACAATCGCAGCTCAGTCAATCGGCGAGCCTGGTACACAGCTTACACTTCGTACATTCCACGTCGGTGGTGTTGCAGGTGGTATCGCTGCTGATTCGCAATTTGTTTCTAAATACGATGGTTACTTGCAAATCGAGGAGTTGAAAGTTGTTCCTTTCATCGACGAAACTGGCAAAGAGGTATCGGTTGTTATCAGCCGTCTTGCCGAGGCTAAGATTGTGGACAGCAACACAAATATTACTCTTACCAACGCTCCTATACCTTACGGTTCGCGTCTCTACTTCAAAGATGGCGACACTGTTAAGAAAGGCGATGTAGTTTGCGAGTGGGACCCCTTCAACGTAACAATCATTTCGGAATTTGCCGGAAAGGTAGTTTTCGAAAACATGATAGAAGGCCTTACCTACAAGGAAGAAGCCGACGAGCAGACAGGTTTTGCCGAGAAAGTTATCATCGAGGCAAAAGACAAAACCAAATCACCTGCAATCCATATCAACGACGAAGAAGGCAACTACCTTGCTACTTACAACATCCCTGTGGGTGCGCACATTATCAAGGCAGAAGGCGACATGGTTAAATCGGGCGACATTCTCGTTAAGATTCCTCGCAAGGTTGGTTCTCTCGGCGACATCACTGGTGGTCTTCCCCGTGTTACCGAGTTGTTTGAGGCTCGTAACCCCTCTAACCCCGCTATCGTATCCGAAATCGACGGTATCGTATCTATGGGACGTATCAAACGTGGTAACCGCGAAATCACAATCACCTCTAAACAAGGTGAGGAGAAAAAATACCTCGTATCGCTCTCTAAACAGATACTTGTACAAGATAACGACTACGTTAAGGCAGGCACACCTTTGTCTGACGGCGCAGTTACTCCTTCGGACATTCTTGCTATCAAAGGACCCACAGAGGTTCAGGAATATATCGTTAACGAAGTTCAAGAAGTTTACCGTCTGCAGGGCGTTAAGATCAACGACAAGCACTTTGAAGTTATCGTTCGTCAGATGATGCGCAAAGTTAAAATCGAAGATCCTGGCGACACCAACTTCCTCGAAGGCGAAATTGTTGACAAATGGGACTTCATGGAAGAGAACGACCGCATGTTTGGCAAAAAGGTTGTACTCGATGCCGGCGACAGCGAAAACCTCAAAGCAGGTCAGATTGTTTCGGCTCGCAAACTCCGCGACGAACTCTCTACGCTTAAACGTAAAGACCTCCGCTTGGTTGAAGCCCGCGACGCAGTGGCAGCTACATCAAGCCAGATTCTCCAAGGTATTACCCGCGCAGCATTGCAGACATCAAGCTTTATGTCGGCAGCTTCGTTCCAGGAGACAACCAAAGTGCTCAACGAAGCAGCTATCGCAGGCAAGGTAGATTACCTCGAAGGCTTGAAAGAAAACGTTATCGTAGGTCACTTGATTCCTGCAGGTACTGGTATGCGTCGTTACGACCATATCCAGGTAGAGCCCAAGGAGAAAAACGATTCTGTTACATACGTAGGATAAAACTCTGACACACAATGGAAGAAAACAAAGGCCAGCTCAATATCGAACTCAACGACGAAGTGGCTCAGGGCATATATTCAAACCTTGCCCTAATAGCTCATTCGAGTGCAGAATTTGTACTTGACTTTATAAGAGTTCTCCCCGGATTGCCCAAGGCGCAGGTAAAGAGCCGTATCATTATGACTCCCGAACACGCCAAACGCTTGCTGGTGGCATTGCAAGACAATATTGTACGCTACGAACAGCAGTTCGGTATGATTAAAAACCTCGACGGTGCTGGTGGAGCTACAATTCCAATGAATTTTGGAGGAACTAACACTCAGGCATAAAAATCTTCCGTAAACGACTATATTAAGCGCCGTTCCATTTCGGAATGGCGCTTTTTTTTGCTTTTTATATTCCTGTAATGAAAAAGACTTTAAATTTTTGTTAGTAAAAAAAAATCTCTATTTTTGTCACGCATTAGATTATAATTTACGGTTGTCTGATGACAAGGCGTTTATTGATTTCGGCATAGTGGTTCATGAGTGCATGAGGTCAGTAAAACCACCACGTCTTTAAAAATAAGTATCCGGGTTTGGTTGGGTGTCCGGTCGTTTTTTTTATTTTGTACAATATGAAAAAAAATTTATTAATGCTTATGTTGTCGGGTGTTTTATTCACATCGTCAACTTTCGCCCAAAGAAACGAGGTTTATGTTTCGGCAGGAGATTCCAAGGTTTTGTTGCAACCGTCAACCGCTACTGTTGAATTCGACTATTCAAAAACAAAAGTCGGCAAGTGCGATGATGGTGTTTTTGTTGAAACACAACCCCTTGAAAATTATCTTAAAGGACGTGGTGATGATTTTGTAAACGACTGGCCCGACGACCATGTGTCTGCCGAAACATATTTCGTTGAGAATTTTCAAAAACAGTTTGCCAAAAAAGCAGGCGGCATGTCGATAGTGGAAGCCAATTCAAGTGCCGATTTCAAAATCGTTGTTCATGTCGACAACCTCGACATGGGTAACGCTGCAGCTGCCGCTCTTGGTGTCGGGGCTAAATCTGGCGGTGCTGTTTACCGCGGTTCTATCGAAATTGTCAACCTTAAAACCAACCAGGCTGACTGTGTGTTCGAAGGTTTGGTAAAGGGTGTAACCAACTACAGCGAAGTGTCTCGTTTGGGACTCGCATACGCTGAACTTCCAAAAGCTATGAAAGATTTGGCAAGCAAGGGAGCTTCAAAAGGCGGCCCCGTAGCACCCAAAGAATACAGTGCAGCAGGTGAAAAGTTTGAAGTTCAGGAAGTTCCTGTATCAATGTTGAACTCCGCATCTTCAAACAACCCCAATGTAATTGTCCTTACCAATACAATCCCCCAGAAATTCAAAATTGAAGACAATATAGTTTTTGACAATTCTACTCCTTATATGTTTAGCAAGGTGGTTGTTTTCAAGGGCAACGACGAAGTGGCAACTGCCAACGACATAGCAAAGGGCAAGGATGTAAAAATCAAGAGCTATAGAAACGACGAACTCAAACAGTTCCGTGGCGCATCTATCACTGTCAATATCGAAAGCGAGCAGGCTGTTAGCGCCAACGCTGAACTTGTACTTGAGTTTGAAGAAGATGACGACGATTTGATAATCAAAATCATAGTACCTAAAAAGAAAAAATAAAATGACCAACCGTGTTGTTATAACAGGCTCTGGTATTTGGTCTTGTATTGGAACGGATATTCAGTCTGTTAAAGAATCACTCTATAACGGTAAATCAGGAGTAGGCCTTTGCCCCGAAAGACTTGAGTACGGATATCGTTCTGGCCTTTCGGGAATTGTCCCTGCTCCTGTAATCACAAAGGATATGTTAAGCCGCCATACGCGTGTGGGTATGCCAGAACATACCCAATTTGCGTATATGGCTGCCTGCCAAGCGTTTGCACAGGCTGGGTTTGATTCCGACTACCTTTTAAAAAACGAAACAGGATGTATTTTTGGTAGCGATTCCTCTGCAAAACCCGTTATCGACACTTATAAGACAATGGAAACCGAGCACGACACGGCTATGCTCGGTTATGGAATGGTTTTCCAGTCGATGAACTCAACTGTAACAATGAACCTGAGCACCATTTTCCATCTTAGGGGTGTCAACTTTACCGTAAGTGCGGCATGTGCCAGCGGTAGCCATTCTATCGGTTTGGGTTATATGTTGATTAAGCAGGGGCTGCAGGATATCGTCCTTTGTGGCGGTGCGCAGGAAACCAATTATTATTCAATGGCCTCATTCGACGCATTGGGCGCATTTTCGGTGCGTATGGACAATCCTCATGCCGCCAGCCGTCCTTTCGACAAAGACCGCGATGGCCTTGTGCCGTCTGGTGGCGCAGCGGCTGTTGTGCTGGAAAGTTACGATCACGCCGTTAAGCGTGGTGCTACTATTCTGGCTGAGGTTGTGGGCTACGGATTCTCGGGCAACGGCGCCGATATTTCAAAGCCAAGCGACGAAGGGTGCGCGATTGCAATGTCAAGAGCGCTTAAAGATGCCGGACTAAAATCCCAAGACATTGACTACATCAACGCTCATGCTACATCTACACCGCAAGGCGACATGTATGAGGCTATGGCTATTGATAGACTTTTTGATAATAAGCGTACACTGGTAAGCTCCACCAAGTCGATGACAGGCCACGAATGTTGGATGGCGGGAGTGAGCGAGGCTGTTTATTCAATAATAATGATGCAAAACAATTTTGTTGCGCCCAATATCAATTTAGACAATCCAGACCAATACTCAGAAAAACTCAATTTGGCAACAAAAACAGTGGATACCGAAGTCAATACAGTATTGAGTAATTCGTTCGGCTTTGGTGGAACAAATTCTGCGTTAGTATTTAAAAAGATATAGAAATGTATTTAGCACCATCATTAAAAAAGTATACAGAAGAACAACTATCGGCTCGAGACGCTCAACGCCTTGCCGAGTTTATTGCTTGGGGACCGGCTGTGTTCCAGGCTTCGAGACTTATGCTCAAATTCGGCATTCTCGACTTGATTAGAGATTCTGCCAACGGACTCACCAGAGAGGAAATCTGTAAGGAAACTCACCTGAGCGACTACGCTGTAAAATGTTTGCTTGAAGCCTCGTTGTGCATTGGCACTGTGCTCGTTGACCCCGAAACCGACCGCTTTACCATATCCAAAACCGGATGGTTCCTTATCAACGACAAGGCAACAAGGGTAAACATCGACTTTAATCACGATGTCAACTATCAGGGATGGTTCTATCTCGAAGAGTCGTTTCTCAGCGGCAAGCCCGAAGGTCTAAAAACATTCGGTTCATGGCCTACAATATATCAGGGACTTTCTCAACTTCCCAAAAATGTTCAAAAAAGCTGGTTCGGATTCGACCATTTTTATAGCGACTCCTCATTCCCCGAGGCGTTGGAAATAGTTTTCAAAAAGCACAGCGTTAAATCTCTTTATGATATAGGCGGCAATACTGGCAAGTGGGCATTGCAGTGCGTAAATTACGACAAGGATGTGAAAGTTACAGTTTTAGACTTGCCACAGCAGATCGAGATGCTGAATAACAACCTCTCTAACAGAGAAAATGCCGACAGGATAGATGGCTACGGTATCGACATCCTAAAATCAGACGCCGTTGTTCCCAAGCGCGAAGGCGGATTAGACGCTATTTGGATGAGCCAGTTTTTAGACTGCTTCTCTATGGAACAGATTGTTGACATATTGAAAAAAGCCAAAAACGCTATGACTGACCAGACTAGGGTTTATATAATGGAGACTTTGTGGGATAGACAGAAGTTTGAACCTGCATCGCTCTGCCTTACTATGACGAGTCTCTATTTCTCTGCGTTGGCCAACGGCAACTCCAAAATGTACAATACCGCTGACATGTCGGAATGTGTTGAAAAAGCAGGGCTGGAAATAGAAGAAATCTTTGACCATCTCGGTCAGGGACATTCAATTATGGTTTGTAAATTAAAATAAAATAAAACATGACACGAATAGAAATTGAAGAAACAGTTAAAAAATTTCTCATCGAAGAGCTTGAAATAGCCGAGGAAAAAATTTCTCTTGACGCCAAAATGAAAGACGATATGGGTATCGACAGCCTTGATTTTGTTGATATCGTTGTAATTGTGGACAAACAATTCGGCTTTAAAATCAAACCTGAAGAAATGTCGGGCATAGTTACTTTAAACGATTTTTGCACTTTTATCGATAAAAAAATAAACAATTAATATGGATTCACTGATTTCAGAATTAAAAAGCAGAATTATTGAGGCCCTCAATCTGGAGGATTTGCACGTAGAAGATATCGATACCAACGCTCCCCTTTTTGGCGAAGGTTTAGGTCTCGATTCTATTGATGCCCTTGAACTTATTGTTATGATGGAAAAATTCTACGGAATAAAACTCGCCGACGCCTCTCAAGGAAAGGCTATTTTCCGTAGCATTGCCACAATGGCTGACTATATAGAGAAAAACCGTACTAAATAGTTGTTTGTCTACAATGTGCAAAAACATTGCTATAACTGGTTGTGGCATTATTGCTGCTAAAAAAATCGGAAGTGTCAGACATCTTTGCTTCCCGGGATTTTCATATCCTGTGGGGGAGGTGGATTATTCCGACAAAGAGCTGAAGGATATGCTTGATATTCCTTACTCACAATTGGTTAGCCGTACATCTTTGCTGGGCATATACGCTGTTAGAGAGGCTGCCACCGACGCCGGAATATCTGCCGACACTCAAGATAAATGCGTTTTGGTGTCGGGTACTACCGTCGGCGGCATGGATCTTACAGAGCAATATTGGAACGATATTGACAAAAACTCCAGCGTAATGTTACAACACGATAGCGGAAGTTGCACAGATGTTATAAAGCAATATTTTGGCTTCTTCGACAGGGCTGCGACCATATCCACGGCTTGTTCGTCGGGAGCCAATGCCATACTTCTTGGCGCAGAGGTGTTGGCAACGGGCAAGGCAGATATAGTGTTTGCTGGTGGCACAGAGGCTCTTACTAGATTCCATTTGTCGGGATTTGCCTCTCTTATGATTTTAGACAAAGATGTTTGCCGTCCGTTCAGTCCCGACCGTTCGGGTCTTAATCTCGGCGAAGGTGCTGCTTTTGTGGTGATGGAAACTGCCGAGCACGCACAAAAACGCGGAGCAAAAATTTTGTGCTACTATCGTGGCGGCGGCAATGCCTGCGACGCTTTTCACCAGACAGCGTCTTCACCAAACGGAGAGGGTGCATATCTTGCTATGACCCAGGCTCTTAAAAATGCAAATCTTGCGCCGCGCGACATTAAATACGTTAACGCTCATGGCACGGGCACTATCAACAACGATGAAAGTGAAACCGCCGCGTTGAAAAGGGTTTTTGGTGAAGATTTGCCCGTGGTTGAAAGCACCAAATCTATTACAGGACATACCACAAGTGCGGCTGGCGCTATCGAGGCTGTGATTTGTGTAAAAAAAATGCAAGAGGATCCGTCGTTGGTAAACGTTATGGACAATTCTTTCGGCTTTGGCGGCAACGACACTTCGCTGGTTTTTTCGGCTAATCCGTCTGCTGCGGATATCATCAATTATGATGATAGCATAGAGATTAAAACTATTGCCAAATCTGAAATCACCTCAGAAGAAGAGCTGGACGATATCAAGCAATTTCTGAAACCAACAGAATACCGCCGCATGGGAAAAATCCTCAGAAGTTCGCTCCTTACATCTCTAAGGGCGCTTAAGGAGAGCAATATCACCGTGCCCGACGCCATTATCACCGCCACGTCTTTGGGCTGTTGGAATAATTCAGAGGCTATTTTAGACAATCTTGACGAGCCCAAGCCGACCCTGTTTATGCAAAGCACTCACAATACAATCGGCTCCAACATAGCAATATACCTCAAATGCCATGGCTACAACATTACCTACACACATGGCAGAAACTCGTTGCAACAAGCTTTGGACGATGCCGAAATACTTATAAAAAGCGGAAAATGCAAAAACGTACTCGTTGGACTTCATGAAGAAACCACCGAAAAATACCGCAATTTGATGAAGAATAACGGAGTTGATGGATTGAAACCGCTATATTCTTTGTCGATGGTTCTAACTGCTAAATCATAGGATTATAATATGGAAGCCCAGAAGCAGCTATTGAAAGACAGAGGTATTTGTGTTGTTATACCTGTTTACAACAACGAAAAAACAATTCGTGACGTTGTTTTGCAAAGTCTTGACAGATGCTTCGATGTGATTGTGGTAAACGATGGCAGCACCGATTCCACTGGGGATATTATCCATCAAATAGAAGGTGTTACCATTGTGGAGTATGACAAAAACCATGGCAAGGGCTACGCTTTGAAACGTGGTTTTAAAAAAGCGCTCCAAATGGGGTTCGCTTATGCCATTACCCTCGATGGCGACGGACAACATTATCCTGAAGATATTTCATTGTTTTTAAACGCTAATATGGAGCATCCCGGCTGTCTGGTTGTGGGAGAAAGAAATATGGAGGGGGTAACCCGCAGCAAGGGAAGCCGTTTTGCCAATAAGTTTGCCGACTTTTGGTTTTTGTTGCAGACAGGACAGAAACTCGGCGACACTCAGTCGGGCTATAGGCTCTACCCATTAAAAAAACTTTACGGATTAGCCTTGGTGTCGGCACGTTACGAGGCGGAACTTGAACTTTTGGTTTTGCCATCGTGGCATGGCGTTAAAATAGTTACTGTGCCAATCAAGGTTTATTATCCACCTGCCGAAGAGAGAGTAAGCCATTTCCGTCCTGTTAAGGATTTTGCAAGAATTTTTGTGCTCAACACTATTCTGTGTATTCTTACCATTGTGTATTCAATTCCTGTAAGGTGTTTCCGCTTTATTTTCAAATATTTGCGTACCTTGTATGCCGCGTTGTTTTTCGGTTTGGCAATGTTTTGTTTGATAACGCCTTGGGTCTGGCTCTATGTTACAATTGGCAAAATGACCGACAAAAAACAGCTCCGCTTGCACAAGTTTATTCAAGCGATGTCGAAATTCGTTGTGTTTGTGCATGGAATACCGGGCGCTAAGTTTTCGTACAAGGTGGCAGATGGAGTCAGCTTTGATACACCGAGGGTGATAATCTGCAATCATCAGTCGCACTTTGATTTAATGTGCCAGTTGGTGCTCACTCATAAGATTATTTTTCTTACCAACAACTGGGTTTGGAACAATCCCTTTTATGGCTTTATGATACGCCACGCCGAATACTATCCCGTAGCCATGGGCATCGACAATCTTATGCCGAAGCTCGAGAACCTTGTTGCAAGAGGCTACAGCATAGCGGTTTTTCCAGAAGGAACACGCTCAAAAGACTGCAAGATTGGACGTTTCCATCAAGGTGCATTCTATATAGCCAAAAAACTTGGAGTAGACATTCTTCCTATGTGCCTCTACGGAACGGGTAAGGTTCTCCCAAAAAACACATACTTGCTGCACAACAGCCCTGTGTATATAGAAGTGGGCCAACCGTTTTTGCGACAAGAACTTGACAACATTGGCACTGAAATTCAGCAGGCATCGTTCGTGCGTAAGAAATATGTAGAAAAATATTCAGAAATCTGTAATAAAATAGAGCAATATGTCTAACAGCAAGGAAGTTGTGATTATCGGCAGTGGGCTTGGCGGTCTTGCATGCGGCACTATTCTCGCCAAAAATGGTTACCATGTTACTGTATTGGAGCAGGGTACCCAGATAGGAGGTTGCCTGCAGTGTTTCAGCCGTCGCGGAGCCAGATTTGAAACCGGTATGCATTTCGTGGGTAGTGCGGCTAAGGGGCAGACCTTGGATTTCTTGTTAAACTATCTTGAAGTTAGAAAAGATATTTCGCTCTCACCGTTGAACCCCCTGGCATACGACATTGTTTCGCTTGCCGGTCAGAACTTTTGTTTCGCAAACGGCAGGGAGGCGTATTTGGAGCAGATGTCGCAATATTTCCCAAAAGAGAAGGACAACCTGAATAAATATTTCACTTTGGTGGAGAATGTGGCAGGAGCGTCGTCGTTGCACTCGCTGAAAACTGCTGATTCTGACGAAGTTCTTAATATGAAATACCAGATGATATCTATCAACGAGGTTATCGACGGTATTTTCAACGACGAGCTTTTGAAAAACGTGGTGGTAGGCAACCTTCCGCTTTATGCAGCTGAAAAAGACAAGACTCCTTTTGCCACTCACGCTTTTATTACCGATTTTTACAATCAGAGCGCATTCCGTATCGTGGGAGGCAGCGACGTGGTGGCTGTTTCGTTGAAAAACACTATTGAAAAACATGGCGGCAGAGTGCTCACCAACCACAAGGTAGTAAAAATTGTTTGCGATGAAACTAAGGCTTCGGGCGTGGTTTCGAATCAAGACTCTTTCTTTGAGGCTGACTATGTGATTTCCGACGCGCATCCTGAAAAAACGTTGGAGATGATCGACTCCAAGCTTATACGTCAGTCGTTTAGAAATCGCATTCAGTCTATTCCTCAAACTGTCGGCGGGTTTTCTGTCTATCTTCATTTCAACGAGAACACAGTGCCTTATATGAACAGCAATTTTTATAGTTACGACGGCGTATCACCTTGGAACTGCGAATATTACACCAACGAAGAGTGGCCCAAAGGCTGGCTCTATATGCATTTTTGCAATAGCGGCAATCCAAAGTACGCTGTGTCGGGAGTGATTCTGTCATATATGCAATATTCCGACTTAAAGCCCTGGTTTGGAACAAAGAGCGGACGCCGTGGCGACGAATACGAAAAATTCAAGACCGAAAAGGCTGAGAAACTGTTGGCGTCGGTTGAACGTCGGTTCCCGGGTCTGAAACAGTCGATCAAACATTACTATACTTCAACACCATTAACATATTATGATTACACCAGCACCAAAGATGGTTCGATGTATGGCATAGCCAAAGATGTCAGCCTCGGGTCTGCGTGCAGGGTGCCCCATCGTACCAGAATTCCGAATGTTTATCAAACAGGTCAGAATATCAATTCGCATGGCATACTGGGCGTAATTGTAGGATCCATAGTTACTTGCAGCGAATTCCTCACTGCCGAAACTATTTACAAACAAATAAGGGAGGCTAATCTATGACAAAGTCAGTCTTAATTATCGGGGCAGGTCTGGGAGGGCTTTTTACTGGTGCTATCCTTGCAAAAGAGGGGCTTAAGGTTACTGTTTTGGAGAAAAATTCTTCGATAGGTGGCGGTTTGCAGTCTTTCAACCGTTTCAATGAGGTGTTTGACACAGGAATGCACATCGTATGCGGAATGCAACCCAATGGCAACATCAGGCGCATTTGCCGTTATCTCGGCATCGAAGACAATATTAAAATCCGTCAGAACAATAGCGATTGTTGCGACGTGCTATATTTTGAAGAAGACCACCAGAAGTATTCGATAGCCTCTGGCAAAGAGGGGTTTATAAGGTCGCTTTCTAATTATTTCCCCGACGAAAAAGAGAATCTTGAAGAATATGTGAAGGCTATTTTCAATATTTCCAATAAGGTGGATCTCTTTAATTTGCGACCGTCGGAGGGATATGTGGGTATGGACTTTTTCCAATCTACCGATGATTTTCTGATGCCGGCAGACGGGTTTATTGCCAAATATATTAAAAATCCCAAGCTCAGGAGTATAGTGGCATATACCAACACTCTTTATGGCGGCAGGGCTGGCGTTACTCCCGCTTATATCCACGCCATCATAAGCTCGTCGTATATCAACGGCATTTCTCGGTTTGAAAATTCGAGCGGAGATTTCGCCAAGCTGCTTGCTAATGTGATCACCGACAATGGCGGCGAAATTTATACCAACGAAAAGGCTGCTTGCATATTGACCGAAGGCAGAAACATCACTGGTGTGAAAACCGATAACGACAATTTGTACCAATCAGACATATATATATCCGACATTCATCCTTGTTCGCTGATTAAAATCACTGATTCTCAGGCGTTGCCAAAGTCTTACCGTTCGCGTTTGGAGTGTATTCCCAATTCTTATTCGGCTTTTTCGCTTTATATCAAGCTTAAAAACTCCGCTTTTGAATACCTCGACTATTGCGAGTATTTTATGACCGACTATTCAAAAGTTTGGGATTTTGGAAAAGTATCAGACCAATGGCCTTTGGGTTTTATGTTTATGACCCCACCTCGCACTGGACAGGGCAGATATGCTGCCACAGCCTTGGTGACAGCCCCTATGCCGTTTGATACCGTTAGACAATGGGAAAAAACTATTTCAGGACACCGTGGACACGATTATGAAACTTTTAAGCATATACAAACGGTGAACATTTTAAAGCAGTTAGATAAGTTTCATCCTGGTTTCCAAGGCTGTATCGAAAATGTATTGTCGTCAACACCGCTAACTATCAGGGATTACTACGGTGTGGTAGACGGCGCACTCTTCGGCTTTTCTAAAGATTGCAACAATATTATGTTGTCGCAAGTGCCTGTGGCTACTAAACTTAGCAACTTATTCCTTACAGGACAGAATGTAAGTCTTCACGGCTTTTGCGGAGTTCCGCTTACTGCCGTAATGACCTCCGAAGCTGTTTTGGGCAATAATTATATAATCAATAAACTGCGTAATGAACAATAATCCGAAGTTCGACGACATACGGCCGTATTACGAATCAGAGATTCCCGCAGCGATGCAACGAATAGCTCACAGCGAGGTGTTCCCTGTTTTGGCGTCTTTTATATACCCCGACGATGATTTAGAGTCGGTAAAGGAGAGGATAACTTCGTTTAAAACTGTGCGCGAGTTTCAGCACGATACTATGTTCAAGGTTAACGAACAGATTATTAAGCGCAGTATTTCAGATTTTTCTTGTTCTGGCATCGAAAATCTCGACAAAAACACCAACTACCTCTTTGTGTCGAACCACAGGGATATAATGTTAGACTCGTCGTTGTTTCAGTATTATCTTGTAAAACAGGGTTTTGAAACCACCGAGATTACTTTTGGTTCAAACCTAATGATGACAAGTTTGATCACCGACATAGGAAAGGCTAACAAAATGTTTGAAGTAAAACGGCCATCTGGCAACATTAAGGATTTCTACACTTTTTCGCAGCATTTGTCGGAGTATATCAGATACGCAATTACTGAAAAAAAGCAGTCGGTGTGGATAGCTCAGCGCAACGGACGCACAAAAAACGGCTTGGACGCCACCGACCAAGGTATTATCAAGATGTTTTGTATGAGTGGTGCCAGCAATAGGGAAAAGGCATTGTTAGACCTCCACATAGTGCCGATTAGCGTATCTTACGAATGGGAGCCTTGCGACTTTCTTAAATCTGTGGAACTGTACCACTCTCAGAAAGAACGTTACGTAAAGAAACCTGGTGAAGACCTTGAGAGTATTTTAACCGGAATTACACAATTCAAAGGCCGTGTACACTTTGAAATTTGCAAACCTATATCCGACGATGAGCTCTCTTTGTACAACAGCCTTACCAACAATGAGTTCCATAAACAGGTTGCCAAGCTTATCGACCGTCGTATCATTGCCGCATACCGTCTGTATCCAAACAGCTATATAGCTCACGATATGCTTTCTGGCAACAATACCTACTCGGATTATTATAATGAAACACACAAAAATGACTTTTTGCAGCATATTAAGATGCTCGAAAAATATAACACATACAACTTGGACACTATCAGGGAAATAATGTTGAAAATATATTCTAATCCCATAGAAAACAAGTTGTTATATTTATAATAGTTAATATTTTGCTCTATGAAAGAAAAAATACTTACCCTGCTTGAAGACGCACTCCCCACAGTGGACTGGTCTTCTGACTTTTTGTTCAGTGCTATGGATTCGCTTGCCGTTACCACTGTGTTGGCTGTATTGTCTGAAGAATTTAAAATCAGTTTGGATTCTGAAGACGCTACACCTAAGAATTTTATGACTATCGACAGCATTGTATCCCTTGTGGAAACCAAATTGAAAGAGAAATGATTTTTGAAGATTTTATAAAACGCAATTCAGAACTATATCCTACCAAACCAGCGGTAATTTGCGGAGATAACACTCTTACATATAGCGAGTTGTGGCAAAAGGTGCTGGAAAAATCAGCCTCCCTGCCCAAAAACGAGGTTGTGGTGTTCCGTGTGTCGCAGGATATTGATTTTCTGCTTACTTATTTTGGCTTGCATGTCAACGGCTCAGTTGCCGTTCCCTTAGAGAAAGACGTTCCCGACGAAGGTTTCAAAGAGGTTGCCGACTTGGTTAAGGGTTTGAAAACTCCCGATGGCGTTGCCGACATTCTCTTTACCACAGGCACCACTGGCAAGAAAAAGGGCGTGATGATTAGTCACCGCGCAATTGTGGCTGATGGCGAAAATCTGGTTGAGGGTCAGAAGTTTACTCACGATTTGGCTTTCGTTGTGGCAGGTCCTTTCAACCATATAGGCAGCCTTTCAAAAGTGTATCCTACTGTAATACAAGGAGCTACGCTGATTATTACCGAAGGCATGAAAAATGTCAACGACTTTTTTACGGCGTTAGATCTTCCTTTCAACAAGTTCGCCACATTCTTGGTGCCAAGCGCAATCCGTATATTGTTGCAGTTCAGCGGAGAAAAGTTTAAACGCTACGCTTCTAAAATTGATTTTATCGAAACCGGCGCGGCTCCTATCACACATTCTGATATGCTCAGGCTTTGCGAAACACTGCCACAGAGCCGTCTTTACAACACATACGCCTCTACCGAAACGGGCATTATCTCCACATATAATTTCAACGACGGACGCTGCCTCGAAGGTTGTCTCGGACGTCCTATGAGCCGTTCAAAAATCATTATCACACCCGATGGCCTTATTTCTTGTACTGGCGAAACCATTATGAGCGGTTATGCCTGCGACGAGGAACTTACTCGCAAGATAATGATAGACAATACTATATACACATCTGATTTTGGCAAAATCGACGAGGATGGTATGTTGCGCATATTCGGCCGCTCCGATGATGTAATCAACACCGGAGGATTCAAAGTGGCGCCCACCGAAGTGGAAAGCATCGCTATGTCGATGCCGCAAATATCTGATTGCATTTGCGTTGCCGCTCCGCATCCTGTTTTGGGAACGGCTCTCAAGCTTATTTACGTGCCGTCGGCAGATGTGTCGAAAAAAGAGATTGCGCTATATTTCAAAGGCAAAGTAGAAAACTTTAAAATACCGTTTTATTACGAACAGGCGGAAAAAATTCAGCGCACATACAACGGCAAGTTAGACCGTAAGTTTTACCGATAGAATTCCTGATAATGACCGACGCCGAGAGCAAACTTATAACACAGTATGCTGATAGCGATGTTCACACGCTTGCATTGCGTTTGCACGATTCGCAAGATGTGGATGCCAAGTTTGTGATCCGTCAGATAGCCGGACGTCAGATTATGCGCCGCAAAATGCCTTTGTGGGCAGAAAACAACGGCGTAATCTATCCCGAACATCTGCCTTTGGAGCAGTGCTCGTCGTATTTTACCGCTTGCTACAAACGCGAGATAGGGGAGAGGCTGCTCTCTTCTTTTGACAAAATGGCAGACCTTACTGGCGGCTTGGGTGTTGATTTTTTTGTTATGTCCGAAAAATTCCAGCACGCTGTGTATGCCGAACTCAATGCCGGACTATGCGATATCGTAAGGCATAATTTCGAAGTGTTTAAGCGTAGTAATGCCCTGATGCTCAATACCGACGGCGTGGATTTTATAAAAAACGCCACCGAACATTTTTCTTTGATTTTTATCGATCCTGCGCGACGGAATTCTGCCGGTAAAAAAACTGTGCGCATAGAGGATTGCGAGCCTGATATCCGTGATTTTCAGGATATTATGATACAAAAGGCTGACGTGGTAATCGTGAAACTATCGCCAATGGCAGATTTGGCTGATATTGTTGCAAAACTCCATAATGTCAGCGAGATACATATAGTTGCCACTGCCAACGAGTGCAAAGAGGTGCTTGTGGTTATTCAAAAAGAATATGTGAATGATCCACAGTTTTTTACAGTTAACGACCACCAGCGTTTTTCTTTTAGCCTGTATAGCGAAAGGGATTGTGCCGTTGCGCTTTGTCAGGAGTCTGACCTTGATGGCAAATACCTTTTTGAACCAAACGCGGCAGTGATGAAATCGGGCGCATTTAAGTTAATATCAAAAGCTTTTTCTGTTGATAAGTTACATGTTTCGAGCCACTTGTATGTTTCGAGCCACGATGTCGGCGATTTTCCCGGACGCCGTTTTTATGTGGAAAAAGTAGGGCAGCCAAAAGATTTTTCAGATTTAGGGACTGCCAATCTTGCTGTCCGCAATTTCCCCGAAAAAGCTGAGATGTTAAAGAAAAAACTTAAGATTAAAGATGGTGGCAATATTTATCTTTTCGCAACAACCCTTTACAATGGCTCTAAAGTAATAATCCAATGTAAAAAAGTTGAATAAATGCAATTTTTGCGTTAAATTCCTTTTTTTTACTTGAAAAAGTGAAATAGTTTGTGTAAGTTTGCACTTTAAGGACTTTGTTTGTTACAACGAAAAGAATTGTATTTATGAAGAACGTTTTACTCAGCATAACTGCAGTGATGCTTTTCTGCGTTGCCTCATTGTCGGCAGTGGCGCAGGTAGATACTTTGCCTATCAACGTTCGTGAGATATTGGACAAGAGCAACATAAGTTACGACGAGGTTGTAAGCGACAAGCTCGTTATTTCGGCAGGCCGCACCACAAAAAGTGTCGACGAATTACCCGTTACCTTGTACATCATTTCTCACGAAGAAATTATCCGCAATGGATATGTAACCCTTTGCGATGTGCTTAAATCTGTTCCTGGCATCAGGGTTTCGCAACCTTGTTCGGGCGAGTTTGGCGAGGCGTTTATGCAGCGCGGTATGATGGGCAACACCTACACAAAGATACTTCTCAACGGTTTGGACATAAAACCTTCGGCGCCCACAGGTATGCCTCTTGGCGCTAATATCCCTGTCCGTCAGGCAGAACGCATCGAAATTGTATATGGTCCTGCCGCGGCAAGTTACGGCAACGACGCTTGCTCTGGTGTGATAAACATTGTAACCAAGCAAGATTTCGACAAGCCTTTTGCCGATGCCGACGTGGTAACTGGCACAGGCGACTACCACTATATCAACTTTATGGCTGGCGGCAAGTTCGGACGTGGCAAACACGTGGCGCAGTGCATGCTCTATGGCACAAACCTCCGCTACAAAAACATGAATGTTACCGACTACGACAAGGACGACCTGTTTAACCGCTGGAATTATTTTGAACAACGCGGCGTGCCGTTCGTTTGCAGTATCGATTCGTTTATGCCCACGGAGATGACCCCCGAAAGATACGACAAATTGCCGGCTATGTTTATGGCAAAATTACCGCAGTTTCGCGAAATTATAGGTTATACGGCTGGCTGGCACGGCGACACATGGTATCCCGAAATTGCACCTATTCAGCAGGAAGCCGCCCAGGCTGGCATCGAACTCAAATACCGTGGCGTAACTTTGTCATACAACTACATGTACCGCAAGGATTTTACATCTTTGGGACAAACACCTATGCTTTTCCGCTACGACGATTCCGACTTTATGCAGGGCGAAAAAATTATACGTGCCGTCATCACTGGTAGCTGGACTTTTGGCAAATTCTCTACCACCACGGTGCTTAAATATTTCCGCTACCGGATGGACGACAATTCGCAACGAGGAGTCTGCTATTCGCCTTATACTCAGTATATGTACGGAGCCGGCGATGACGCAGGTTTTGAGGAGCACATCACTTATCAGGTGTCAAACAACTTCAGCTTTGGCGCAGGCGTGCTCTATCAGTACTCTGGCGTGTTGCCTATGACCAACGAGTCGCCTTACAAATTCCCCAAAAAAGCCTACAAGACTTTTGCTAAAACGGTCAACTATACTGACCCCATCTATGGAGAGTTTGGTATCTATCCTTACGCTTACTATACCAACGGTGCTTATGGACAGGCAGAATGGTCTTGGAAGATGATTTCGCTCACTGGCGGTCTTCGTTACGATTTCAACTCTATGTGGGGCAGCACCATCAATCCGCGTATAGCAGCATTGGTGAAGATAACCGACAAACTTACATTCCGTGTTGCGCGCGGATATGCATATAAGGCACCTTCGGCTCAGCAGATGTATGGCTGTACTGCCGTAGATGCTTCTATTACAATTAACAATGTTTACCAGATGTTGGGCTATCCCGCTGTGGATACTTCGCTTGTAGCATTCCAGCAGGTTCCAGCGCAGAAACTCGAACCCGAAAAAATAGCTTCAACAGAGTTTGGCCTTCGCTATTATCTCAACAATACCAACTATTTGGAACTTGTGGCATACACCAACCGGGTTCGCAATCCTATCGACCGTTGTTGGGGCGAGCTCGATACGTCGCTCTACAAAGGTATTGGTAGTACTGCCATCATCGCCGACAAGCCTTATTCGCGCACCTACCGCAATTTGGAAGATGCCGAGATAAAACTTAGGGGCTACCAGTTTATTTTGGTTATGAAAAATCTTGTAGAGCCTGTAAAACTTAATGTCAACTGCGGCTTTACTCTCTCAATGGGTCACGAGGATATCTACGACAACAATTTTTCCGACGACTCTAATTTCGACCGTATGAATCACATCCGCCAGACACCGCGTTATCAGGCTCAACTGGCGTTTGACCTAACGTTGTTCAGAATTATGAATCTGCGTGCCGAAAACGTTTATTGCAGCAAATGGGCTCGAAAATATTACAGCAGTCCCGACAATGAGTACTTCTGGCCAAACGACTATTATTGTCTCGACCTCTCCTTGGGCCTGCACATCAGCAAGCACCTTTATGGTATGGCTAAGGTAACTAACGTGCTCAATACGCGTTACGGAGGTATCGACTCTAAGGAATTAGACGTTGACCTCCCGTACAATCCGCAACAATTATGCAACTTGAGGTTGTGTTTATCATATAATTTTTAGTTTGGGAACGGTATTTGATAAAGAAAACATTAGTATAAAATTTGCAAGGAAAGATGACATACAGAAACATCAAGTTGATAACTACCATACTGGCGATAACTCTCTGCAGTTTGACGCTCAAAGCTCAGACCGACAGCGTTTTAGTTCGTCAGTGCGATAGTATTGCCAAACTTGCAGAAAAAGAATCTAACCTTGCAAAACTCGCTACACTTTATAACCAGCTGGCTTACAAGTACCTCGCTCTTGAAGACTATAACAAGCTTATACCCTCTGCCGAAAAGTCGCTCTCATACGCTCGTCAGAAAGAACTTGACAGCCTTGCTTTTGACGACAATCTGCTTCTTGGCCGCGCCTATTCCAAAATCAACAAGCCCGAAGACGCTCTCCACTGCTATCTTTCGGCACAGAGCCTTATCGACCGCAAAACTCCCGAAGGCCTTGTCACTGTAGCCGACATAGGCATGGAGATAGGTATGGTTTATTTTAACCGAGGACATTACAGCCGCGCCGCAGATAATTTTTACGAGGCTTTAAAAGTTTACGACCGCGCCGACATTCCTGACAAAAAGCGTGAAACCACCAACAGCCTTGCCGTTTGCGCCTACCTTACGCAAAATTACCATACCGCCCTCAAATATTACAAGCAGCTGTACGATTATGCAGTGGCAGATGGCGACAAGGATTTGCAAAAACAGACTCTGCGCCGTCTTGCCGACATATACCAGAAACAGCGTCAATACGACAAGGCTCTGGAAACCAACCACACTCTCTACGATATGTGCGCAGCTGATGGCGACACGCCCACCGCGCTCAACGCCCTCAACAATATTGCATATTGCCAAGTGGCGGGCGGCAACAGCAACGAGGCTCTCGACGTATTTCGTCAGATCACTGCCACCGACCAGTTGAACGGCGTCACCGACGACCAACTTGCTGGCACTTACACCAATATAGGCCTGTGCTATCAGAATATGGGCAAACAGAAAGAGTGCTACGAATATCTTGGAGCAGCTGCCGACATCCGCAAAAAGAACCATCAGGATGCCGAGTTCTCGCAGATTACCAACATTATGGCTCTTGTATATCTTAAAGACAAGGACTTGCACAATGCCGAACTTGTTTGTCTTGAGGCAATTGAGTCGGCAGAGCGTTCGGGTAATCCGCAATTGCAAGAAGATGCTTATCATACATACAATCGAATATTGCAAGCCAAGGGCGAATACGACAAGGCTTTAAATTATTATCAAAAATATCTTGCTCTGCGCGACTCTGCCCGTTTGCACGATATTCTTGACTCTCGCGACCGTGCCGACGACCTTCACAAGCTCGAAGAGGCTGAGAAACGTTTTTCTAGCGAGATTGTGGATGCCGAAATTAGCGACCTTACCAATCGCCAGCTTCAGGCATTGGCTCTGGCACAGCAACGCGAAAACGAACTTCTTGCCAAAGACATCGAACTTAAAGAGATGGAACGCAACCGTCTGCGTCAGCAGTTGGCATTGCAGCGTCAACAACGTGAGGCGGAGCGTCGCGAAAACGAAATTACACAGCTGCAGCTTCAGAGCGACAAGGACAAGGCCGAACTGGAGGTGAAAGAAGCCGAAGAAAAACTGCGTATCGCCGAAATCGAGAACCTTGAAAAACAACGAAAAAATCAGGCAATACAATTGAAAGCCGAACGCGACGAAAAACGTGTTTACAGCCTTCTGTTGGTTTTGTTCGGTGTGATTGTGGCTGTATTTTTTGCAATCTTTATCATTGTAAGACGCAAAAACCAAAAACTCAACGAGCAGAAACTCGAAATTGAATGTCAGAATGCCGCCCTCACACAAAAGAACGAGGAGATTTCGTTGCAGAAAGAAAACCTCCAGCTGGCTAACCAGGAGATTATGACTATCAACGAGGAGATCGGACGTCAGAAAGAGATTATCGAAAACAAAAATAAATCTATCACCGATAGTATCGTATACGCAAAACGTATTCAGCAGGCTGTGTGTCCGATGCCTGAATTCCTCAAAAAGTTTGGAATAGATTATTTCTTGTTTTTCCGTCCTAAAGAGATTGTAAGTGGCGATTTCTACTGGTTCTCGTATGTGGGCTCCACTATTTTCTGCGTGGCTGCCGACTGTACGGGACACGGTGTGCCTGGCGCGTTTATGAGTATGCTCGGCAACTCGCTGCTTACCAAGATTATCAACGAGCGCAAGCTTTATGATCCCGGTCAGATTCTCAACCAGTTGCGCGACGAGGTGAAGAAAGCGCTCCATCAGGAGGATATACACGCCGAACGCAAAGACGGTATGGACCTTTCGCTTGTGAAAATCGACACCGACACACTTATGCTCGAATTTGCCGGCGCCAACAACAACGGGTATCTTGTGCGCCGTTATGCTAAAGACGACCCAGAGGCTCATAATAATTTGAGCGACCGTGAGTTCGTTACCGAAACTTCCAACAATCTGCTCCGTCTTTACACTCTCCGTGCCGAAAAAATGCCTATTGGCGTTTACATCCGCGATAACGAAAAATTCACCACCAAGACTATGCCTTTGCGCAATGGTGATTCTATCTATCTTACCTCCGACGGTTATATCGATCAGTTTGGCGGTCGTGCCGGTCGTAAGTTTCTGTCTAACAACTTTACCAAAATGGTGGTTAGCGTCAACCATCTGCCTATGGAACAACAGCGCGAAACTGTAATTAAAACTCATGAGGATTGGATTGGTGATGTGTTTACTCAGATTGACGACATCATTGTATTTGGACTCAGAGTCTGATGTATATAATTGATTTTAATAATTTTAAGTATCATACTATGTTACGTTTGCCTAAGATATTTCTAACGGCCTTCGCGGTCTTTTTTGCATGCCTTGCCTCCGCACAGACAACCACAATCACAGGTACGGTTTTTGACAACAACAACCATCCGCTTATGGGTGCGTCGGTTTCGGTTGATGGCACTGATATTATGGTACTTACCAAAACTGATGGGTCTTATTCTATCAACGTTCCCGAAGAATACGCATCAAACCCTCTGATTGTGAGGTATGTGGGTTATAAGCCTAAGTATATTTTTTCTAAGGTGGGTTCCAACGATGTGGTTTTTGAGCCCGAAACTTCAAATGAGTTTGAAGATGTGCTTGTAACCACGCAGAAACGTTTGCAGTCGAACATCGAGGTGCCTATTGCTGTAACGGCGTTAGACCAAGACCGCCTGTTTGAGCTCAATACCACATCTATCGATGAGGTTAGCGGATTTGTTCCAGGATTCAACGCTATTATCCAAAGTCAGAACAAGAGCGGATACGCTATCCGCGGCGTTACCAGCGATGGTATGGAGAGCTTCTTCCAGCCTCGTATTTCGGTGTATCTCAATGGCGTTTCGGTTTCGCGTTTGCAAAGTTCTGTGGTGGGAATTTTTGATATGGAACGTATTGAGGCTGTGCGCGGACCTCAGGGAACCCTCTTTGGTCGTGGCGCAGAAATTGGTGCGGTGCACTTTATCTCAAAACATCCCGAAGATGAGTTTTCTGCAAAGGTTGAGGCTAATTATGGCACTTATAATCAGCGTGCCGCCAAGGGGTATGTGAATATACCGATGGGAGAGAAGGTTGCCGACCGTTTTGCTTTTTATTACAACTATCACGACGGCTACATCAAAAACCTCGCAGGCGGCACTCTCAATGGATTAAATTCTTTAGCGTTTCGAAATACCATCAGAATTAAGGGTAATTCGTCGTCAGATTTGAACCTGATTCTCGACTATCAATACGACAAAACTCCAGGAGTATGCTTTAAATCAAACAGATTGGCACCCGAAGGTGGCGACACAAGTCCGTACACCACAGCCCATCTTAACGGAGGCAAAGATCTTGGCGTTACGCGCCATATGGTAGGCGTTACTTTGGACTATACCCGCAATTTGAGCACCCAATTGAGTATGTCAAATATTTTGGGCGTGCGTCATTCTGATGCCGACGAGTTTTTCGACGGTGATGGAACATATCTCCGCCTTTTGGACAGCGAGGAGGAGGCTCACGCTATTCAATTCAGCAACGAGTTTCGTCTCAACTGGGACGGCGGCAACCGCCTTAACGGATTTGTGGGCGCAGGTGTGATGTACGAAGATTGCGAGCATAAACTGGTGCTGCAGACCGACCCGAAGATTTTTTATCCCAACTGTGTGGCTCCGGCGTTGAAAGAGAGTTTGCCATTGAAGGTGTCCGAAGGTGTGCAAAAGGGTATCGAAGGGTTTAAACAACAGTTGCTTAGCCAATATCCGCCTGAATATGCCACACAGATTACCCAGCTTTTAGACGCATATAGTGCTACTGCGTGTCCGCTGATTCAGTCATCGCTTGCCGACAAGGCCGACAGCTGGTTGCAGACCACCCAATGGGAAACAATGCCCGACATATTTGGCGATACCAAGGGTGTGGTTAGCGGCGTGTTGATCAATACTTTGAATGCCATGATGGCGCAAGAACCTATGATTTCTACGCTTCTTAACGGTGCTACCGCAGAGCAAGTGGTGGGTATGATGAATTTAGACGACCAACTTGCCGACCTTAAAGCCGGCTCCGGAACAGCATTCTCCGGCATGCACGAGGAAAACCAAACCAACTACACCCACAACTTGGAAACCGACGTATTTGTTGACCTTAGTTGGAATGTGGTTGACAATTTTTACATAACAATGGGTCTCCGCGGCACATACGAACGTCAAAAAACCGGTTATTACTCAACTGCAATGACGGCACCAATCGTGGGGAAAATGATATACGAATCGTCGAAAGGAGAAACCTATTGGACAAGCGCCGATTATTTCTCGTTTGTTGGCCGTCTGGTGTTCAACTATATGGTAAACAAAACCAACAACGTGTACCTCTCGTTTGCCAAGGGTCACCGTCCCGGCGTGGTTTACTTTAACTATTCGCCAGATGCGCCTGGCAAGCTTCAACCTGAAACGGTGTATAGTTTGGAGTTAGGTTTAAAGGGCTACGGAATGGGCAACACATTTTCATACGCTGCATATTTCTACCGCTACAACTGGTTGCATTTCCAAAGTTCCACTGCCTACACTAACGAGAGCGGCTCACGCGGATATCACACCAGCGACAAAGGTAAAGCTTCGTGCACAGGTGCTGAAATATCTTTAAAATACTATTTCCCACGGTATTTGACTGTTTTTGCCGACCTCAACTATGCTGATGGCAAGTTTGCCAATAAAGACGAGGATGGCGAGGAGCAGGAGTTGGCTGGCAACTGTTTCCGCCTGTGTCCCAAAAACACATTCGATTTTGGCGCCGACTTCGTATACCCGTTCCGAAACAAGTATAATTTTTATTTCCGCCCCAATATGACAGTGATGGGCAAGGTTTATTTTGAGGACAACAATCTGGAGGAGATTTCTCAGGAGGGATACTGCCTGCTCAACACCACCCTTGGCGTAAGGTTTGGACAACGCCGTCTTACATACGATTTTTCGCTTTGGGGCAAGAACATCACCAATTCTAAATATCTTATTGACGCCGGCAACGCAGGACAGATCATTGGCTTTCCTACATTCGTAGCTGGCGCACCAGCCACCTTTGGCGTTAGGGCTGCACTTTTATTCAAGTAGTTAGTTAATATTTAAAGACAAAACCCCGTCTGAGTGATTCAAACGGGGTTTTTATTTGTCAGTTTGCGGAGTGTTACAGCATCATTGGCGGATGATAGTTGTCGGCAGGGTCGGTAGCGGCATTGCTTGTAACAGGGTCAGTTGCGGCATTGTTTGTAGCCGTTGCCGATTGGCCTTGAGTTTTGTAATACTTTTTGTAGTGCTCTACAGCCAATTTTGCAATCATATTTGAGATGTTGGCATCTGTATTGTCGTCAACCGAAATAAAATGGTCGCCGAGCAGTTCGTTCCAACAATTTTTTACAGCAGCCGAGCTGCCCACCCAGTCGAGAATGTTGATGTGGTAAATATCCCAATTTTTGCGGGCCTCGTCGATAATTTCTCCTGAAGTCAAGTCCTTTTCTGCGCCGCCAAATATGTCGTTCATATCTTTTTTGGCGTAATTGGGATGGTTTGGCTCGTCGCCGATGGTAATGAGCAGACCTTTTTTGCCACGTTTGGTTATAGCGTCGCAAGAAGTGTGGCGTGCTGCGAAATAGTATACAAGAGTGGTGCTTTCGCCGCCGTTGCCGCCTCCGCCGCCCTCTAAGTATATTTTGGTGAGCCATTGTTCCATCAGTTCGTCGCTTGCCTCAAACTGTCCCACCTGCAAGGGGAATTCGTCGCAAAGGTGGTCGCCGTATGCCACAAAGCATAGCTGCGGACAGGGAACGCCCTCTTCGAGTATTTTTTTCATCACCTCTGGGAAATCGTTTTTGATCAAGTGCGCCGGCACGTGTCCCATGCTGCCCGTTACGTCCAAGCCAATTATGATTGGCAGAGTGTCGGGGTGTTCTTCGTTTTCGCAGCATTCGCGTATCGCACCCTTGGGGTTCATTTTTTCATCCATGGTTGTTTGAGTAAAAATCTCATTCATAGATGCTTTTTCGTATTTTGCACTGCGCCTCATTTGCGCTGTGTCGTAAGAATAGTATCCTGCTCCCATAGTTATTTAATTTTAGAAGTCCAATTTGGTATTAATTCTTTGATTTTGTCGGCCTCGGGGTAAGCTCCGAAAAGGCTTTCGTAGCGGTCTACCACAATTTCGAGGATGATAAGGTCGTTGCGGCGGTCGATGCCTATCTGTATGTCTTTCTCTTTGAAAGCGGCAGCGTCGAAGTCGCTGGGAACCACCTGTGTGCTTGTGATGTTTGAAGGACAGAGGTCGAGGATTAGGCTGTCGCGCTGACGGTCGTATTGGCGTATTCTGCGCAAACGGTCTTCGATGTCGCGGCGGTATTCAATTTCGGTATCTTCTGCGATACCCTCTGCACGGTCTTCGCGTATCTGGCGAAATGATGCCGTTAAATAGTCTTTAAATTTAGCCATAATGATAAGGTTTTTAAATTTTACTTTCTGCTTATTTATACGTTTTCCGACTGCAAAAGTGAATAACTTTGTGTAAAAAATACACAAAGAAAGTGTTAAAAAATGTTAAATGCGTTTCTGGTATGCTTCAAATACAAATATCTCGTTATTTTTGTAAAAAACTTTTTAATAATGATACTATTTCCCAACGCCAAAATTAATATCGGACTTGACATTATCGCTCGCCGGAGCGACGGCTTTCATGATATTGAAACCGTTTTTTATCCTGTAAGGCTGTGCGACTGTCTCGAGTTTATTGAAAACAACAGCGACGACGACACCTTTGTAACCTCAGGGCTCGACATACCCTCTGATGGTAAGCCTAACCTTGTTCAGAAGGCGGTAGCCAAAGTAAGGCATAAATACGACATACCTCCATTAGACATACATCTGATGAAAAAAATACCCACAGGAGCAGGTCTGGGCGGAGGTTCGTCAGACGCCGCATTTATGATAAACGCCCTGAACCAGAGTTTCAACCTTGGAATGAGCGAGGACGAACGTATTAATATGGCGGCGGAACTCGGCAGCGACTGCGCTTTCTTTATAAAGAACAAGCCAATGTTTGCTACGGGTAGGGGAGAAGTGTTTTCTGAAATTAACCTTTCGGACAAACTCGAGATTGTGATAGTTAAGCCAGATATTGCAATCTCCACACCCTTGGCATATTCAAAAGTGAAACCTCAAACACCGAAGTTCAGCCTTAAAGAATCGGTTCAGAAACCAGTTTCAGAATGGAAGTTGAGAGTAAAGAACGATTTTGAGGAGTTCCTCTTTCCTGAATTTCCATTGCTCGGCACAATAAAGCAGCAGTTGTACGATTGCGGCGCGGTATACGCATCAATGACAGGCAGCGGTTCGGCACTGTTCGGAATTTTTGACCACGAACCACAACTGAGCGACAGTTTAGAAAAAATTAGAATTTTATAAATGCTTACAAATTAGCGTATTAGTAAATATTTAAAAAAAACATTATAAATTGGAATCATATTTGCCAAAAAGTTTGTAATTTAGTCAACTAAAATATTAGTAGACATATACTAAATCAAATAAGCCCAATAAAAGGCGTTATGGTTGCAACATATTGATTATAAATGAATAACGACATAAAGCAAAATAAGCTCCGCCGAAATTTAAACATATTTCTGGTATTGTTTTCAATAGCAGTATATACCATTGTGGGCATACTTGTAATCATAAGTCGCAATACCGAGAGCGAGCAGCAGACCGACGAAAAGATGCTTACTGCCGTTAACAACCTCCGCGACCGCCTTTTAATCGAAAACAAAACCTCGTGCGACAAAGCTTCCGAAAGTCTCCGCTTGTTTATCCATTTCTTGCGTCAGGGTGGACAGATAACCGAGGAAAAAGACTCTGTTTCGCGTCAGGTTACCGACTTTGTTACCGGAGAGACATTCTACCGCAAAGTACCGCGCTGGACTATTCGTGGTCGCGATATTTCTGCCGTTCAAACCATAATCGACAATGTTTACAGCCTTACAGGTTCGGTGTCGGCTATATATCAAAAAATGCCGGAGGGCTATCTTAATAGTGCCTCAAACTTTGACCATTCCGACAGGTCGCTCCTCAACGATATTTTTATTCCAAACAGTAGCGAGATTATTCCCATTGTTGAAAACGCCGAGATTTACACTGGAAACCTCACCATTTTGAAAAAACAGTATGTGGCATCGTTTTTCCCGCTGTATATCAACTCAAAAATCAATGGTATGATTTCGTGTATGCGTCCGTTTGGATTAACGCGCGAAACTGTGGAATATATCAAAAACCAAACCTTTGGGCAGTCGGGATACCTCTTTGCTGTAAGCCTTTCGGGCAATATGTATATCCATCCTGAGATGTCGAGCAAAGAGAGCCTGCACACAGTAAGATTGGTAAACAAGATTAAGCAAGCCTCCGAAACCAGTGGCATAGTTACCGAAACATATATGATGCCCGACAAAGATTTAGAAGTGCGTCAAAAAACATTATATGTCAAAGAATTAGATACTTACATTGGTGTATGCTGTCCCGAGTCGGAACTTAAAATTGACCGTTCGGAACTCACACTCATTATTGTTGCCCTTGCTCTTGGATGTTTGTTTACCGCAATTATTTCGGTGTTTATGAATATGCTGTTTTTCAGGCTGTTTAACAAAATCCGTCAAACTGTTATTCATATAGCAAAAGGACAGCTGCCCGAAACACAAACCCGCACATCTGTTTTTGAACCCAAAGAGATAGCCGAACTTGAGCAGTATGTCACCGACATAGTTACCATCAAAAACCAGCGTATCAAGTGTATCGAAAAAATTACCGAAGGCGATTTTGACTCTCCCGAAGAGATAGAGCCCGGCAAGGATACCGAAGCCGACATGGTGGCTGCCCTCAGAAAAAAACTCACTATCAATAGTCAGGAAAACCGCAAACGGCAAGAAGAAGAGGAACATTCCGACTGGGTAAACGCTGGAATCACCAAGTTTATAGAAATACTCCGTTTCCATGGACAAGACCGTCAGGTGCTTGCCTACAACATCATTAGCAATATAGTTAAATATCTTGGAGCCAATCAGGGTGCGCTATATTTCACCAACGAAGAAAACCCCGAACACGTAACTCTCGATATGGCTGCTTGTTACGCATACGAAAAACAGAAACTCATACAGGCAAGTTTTTCGGTAGACGAGGGACTACTTGGTCGCGCATATCACGAGAGCCGCATCATCAACCTTACCGAACTGCCCGAAAACTATATAAAGATTGTTAGCGGACTTGGCGACGCCGAGCCCAAAAACCTTGTGATTGTGCCGCTGATATTCAACAACAAAAACAGCGGAATGATAGAAATCGCCTCGTTCAAGGTGTTTGAGCCTCACGAGATTACATTCCTCGAACGCATTGCCGAGAGTATCGCCAGCGCAATATCGGGCTTGAAAATCAGCGAGCGCACCGAGTCGCTTCTCCAAAAGAGCCAAGAGCAAAGTAAGCTCATGAAGATTCAGGAAGTGGAGATGCGCCGAAACCTTGCCGAAATGCGACGCCTTAAAGAGGAGGCTGAGAATAAGGATACAGAGATGAAGGGTCTTTTCCGTGCTGTGGAAGCCACATCGCTTGTTACCGAATACGACAAAGACGGAACAATTACACGTGTAAACCCCAGAGTCACCGACCTTTTGCAAGTATCTGAAGAAGAGCTTATTGGTAAAAACCACACCGACATATCATCGTTCAAACCCGACAACAAAGATTACCGCAAGTTTTGGGACGACATACGCCACGGGCAAACCCGCTCGTTGGTGGAATCTATCGACACAAAGCAGAAAAAAGTGTGGATTTCGGAGACATTCTCACCCATCCTCGACGACAAAGGCAACGTGTTGAAAATTATCAACATAGGCATGGACGTTTCGGAAACCAAAGTTCTCGAACGCCAGCTGCGTATGCAGGAGCGCGAAATCAACCGTCAGATGGACAAGATGAACGAAAAAGAGAAGGAACTCTTAGACAAACAGAAGTTTATCGAAGACCGCGAGCAGGAGGTGAAAGCCTTTACCGAAACCTTCGACCGTTGTATGGTGCGCATCGACTTCAACAGGCGTGGCATTATACTCTATGCCAACAGCATGTTTACCAATATGATGATGATGGGCGTGGGCACGGCTGTAAACCACGACCTTACCGAATTCCTTGTGCCTGAGGCGGTTGTGCTTTTCGATACCTCGCTCTCTATGCTTTTGCAAGGCAAGGAACTCTCGGAAAAACTGCGTTTTGTTTCGGGAAATACCGGCAAAAAGACCACCGTTATGGCCAACGAATACCCAATTATTAACACAAAAGGCGACGTTGAGCGTATAATGCTCATCGGCAGCATTTTAAAAGAAGGATAGAGTTATGTTTAAGAATATTAAGACAAAAATAAACACCCTTCTGAAGCAGTCGTACAACTTTTATGCGGCCTACTCTGTGATATCTTTCGTTGTGATTATGGTAATTGCTGTGGTTATCGGACTTGTTGGTCGTCAGCGTTATATCAACGAAACAAAAGAACAGATGGAACAGTCTGTGGCTAGGGTGTCTGACCAAGTCGCCTCTTCGTTGGAACTTTATGCAGCTAAAATAAAGAAGCTTACCACTTGGTTTAACCAGATTGGAAATCCCGAACTGCAGTTTGACCTTACCCGCGACCAAGCGGCTGTGGTGCTCTCCGAAAATATTGCCGACGAACCCGACATGAAAACCCTATTTACTGTGTGGGAACCACAGATGTTTGACGGGCTCGACTCGCTTTACGTATTGAAAGAGTATCACGACTCCACCGGCCGCTTTATCCCTATTTTCACCAAAAACAGCGAGGGCATTGTGGAGCGCGACTACGTGAAAAACTACAACGACAAAAACGACATCAACTCCTATTATTACTATAAAACCCGCAACAGCATAGCCTTTGGACATCCCGGTCTTATCCGCGAGAATGCCAAAAACATTCTCATCATGCAGGTGACCTCACCTTTGAAATTCGGTACAAGGCTTTTGGGCGTGATTGGAGCTGACTTTAGTATCAACAGCATTACTTCCAGCATTGCCGAGATTGATATTCCTAAGAAATTTGGCATAACGGTAATCACCTCCGACGGTCAGATTATCGCCTCTCCCGAAAAGAAATTGCTTATAGGCAAGAACTTCGCCAACCTTTTCCCCGAAAACAGCGACTATTATTTCTTGAAATTCCGCCGTCACGAAAACTTTGAAACCTACCAAAACGACGAGTATGTGATCGGACGCAATTTTAAGATGGACGATTATAATTTCCACTACTGCGTGTGCGCCGTTGCCGACAGTTCGGATATATCTGTGTCGGGCAACATTTTCCTTGCCAAGTCTGCAGGACTCGGCGTGGCGGTGTTCCTACTTTTGGTTTTGTTGATAGTGGTTTTCCGTCGTCAGTACACTCTCCAGATCAACCAGCTTACACAAAAAAGCCAACGTATCACAGATGTGGATGCAAGCTACGAGTCGGTTAGCGGTCTTTATATTCCTGAGCTCCGCCACATCGACAACATTATGCAACGTCATCACAGCACATTTGTTAAAATCAGAGACCTGAACCGTGAGATAGAGGAACACCGCTACAACGACACGCTCGACACTCTGCCCAAGGACAACAAGTTTCAGCAGAGCTACAACAAGATGTTGGAGACCCTCCGGCTAATTGCTTCGTCGGAAAACGAGCGCAAAGAAAACGAGGCTCGCCAAAATTGGATAAAACAAGGTATCGCACTCATCAACGATTCTATGCGCATTGGCACAAACCAAGTGGACCTCTTGTGCGACAATATATTGCTCAACCTTCTCAAATATACCGATGCCGTGTTGGGCGGTATTTATTTGCTCCTTAACGAAGACGACGGACAATATCTGCAATTGGTTTCGGCTGTAGCCCTTGGAAAAAAGAAGGCTTTGAAAATTAAGATTCAAAAAGGCGTAGGTCTTGTGGGTACATGCGCACTCGAAAAACGCACTATCTATTTAGACAACCTGCCCGACGACTATATCACTGTGATGTCGGGCTTGGGCAAGGCAAAACCTAAATACCTCGCTATTGTGCCGTTGCTCTACGATGAGGAACTTATAGCAGTGTTGGAGATCGCATTTATCCGCGAATTGAAAGATTACGAAAAGAAATTCCTTGAAACTATGGCAGATACAGTGGCAAGCGCACTTGTTACAGCACGTATCAATACCAAGACAGAGCAGCTTATGCAGCAGTTCCGTTCTCAAGCCGCCACCCTGGCTAAAAACGAGAAGCTCATGCAAGACAACATCAAGGAGCTGAAAGCCGAGCAGCAGAAATCGCTCGAACGCGAGGCGGATATGAAGGGCCTTATCGATGCCGTCAACAACACTATTCTTACTATAGAATACACCACCGAGGGCGTGCTGCTAACTGCCAACGACAAGTATCTGAAAAATATGCACTACGACGACTTGTCGGAAATTCAGGGTGTGAACGTGCTCGACCTTGTAAAAACCGAACGCGAGGAACTCGAAACCGTTATCAAGAACGTGTCTACCACGGGTCAGTTCTACGAAAAAGAGATGAAACGCTTTACCAAGAGCGGCGAAGTTCGCTGGCTGTGGTCTACATACACACCTTATTATAATTACGAAGGAAAAATCACCAAGATTCTCTATTTTGCTATCGACATTACCGAAAACAAGAAACATCAGGAGGAACTTGAGAACAAGATTAAAGAGCTTGAGGCGCAATTGAAAGCAGCCGTCAGCCATCACGACAATAAAAACGACAACAAAGATTCATCAGATAAAAAACTTAACGATAAATAGCCATGTATTGCAGAACCTGCGGAAAAGAGAATCCAGACAGCGCAACTGAATGCGCAACTTGTGGCACCAATCCTGCCGAAGGAAACATGTATTGCCCAAAATGCGGACACTTTTGTCTACCTGGCGACATTCAGTGTGTTAATTGCGGCTTTAGTCTAGCCGATAGCCCAAGTCTTACAAAAACAATTGCTACAGAAAACTCCATTTCGGCTGCACCCGTGCCACCTATCCAAGAGCCGGTGACGCCAGTTTCTGAGCCTCAATACACTCATGTGGATGTGCAGACGTCGGGTTCTGTGGATCCTCAAAACGAGTCTACTAAAAAATATTGCCGCAACTGCGGACTTATTATTGATGCCGTATCGTTGCGTTGCCCATTCTGCGATGCTTTAGTAAATACGGGCACTCAATATTGTCCTAAGTGTGGTATGACAACTACACCTCAGGACGCTACCTGCGCATACTGTGGCGAAAAGTTTGACAAAGCTCCTTCGCTTGATGGGCCGGCTCAACAGCAGCATTCTCAGCCGCAAACCAATACGAATCAGCAATACAAACAACCGTCATCGGGTACCAATGTTCCACCATATATTAATTACGCACCTCCTGCACAACAGCGCAACACATATGGCACTAACTACAACAGACCTGACGTTGCGTCTCAGGAAAAGGGCAGCAGTTTTTTGGTTACTTTGTTGTTGTGTATATTTTTGGGATTTTTAGGAATACACCGTTTTTACACAAAGAACTGGGTTATAGGTATTTTGCAACTTTGTACTTTCGGTATTTGCTGCTTGTGGTGGCTTGTTGACATTATTTTGATTGCGGTAGGCTCTTATCGCGACGGCGACGGTCGTCCCCTCGATAAAGACATTTAGCAGACGATTGTAAAATTTGAAAAATATTTTTTAAAAACACTTTTATTAATACAAATTTAAATTACATTTGCACTTGAATAATTTTGAGTACTGACTTCGGAAAGAACTTTAATTTGCAACGAATGTGAATCCCATAGTTTGCTCTCAATGTTTGCTACCTCCATTTTATTCTATGCTATTTTATATTTTTACACTTTATTATTTTAACAACAATGAACATTTACATTGCAAATTTAAAGCCTGACTTCACTGACAGCGACTTGAATGAATTGTTTAAAGACTACGGAACTATCAATTCCGCAAAAATTATCTACGACAAAGAGACCAAGGTTTCTAAAGGATTCGGTTTTGTAGAGATGCCCAACGACGAAGAGGGTCAGAAAGCCATCGACGAACTCAACGGCGCCACTCTCGACGACAAAGTTATCAAGGTTTCGGTAGCACTGCCTCCCCGCCAGAACAACGGTCAGCAGAACCAAAACCGCGGTTTCCAACGTCCTCAGGGCGGATTCAACAACGGTGGACAGCGTAGATTCAACAACAACGGTGGCTTCCGCAACAACAACGGCGGATACCGCAACAACAACCAAGGCGGATTCCAACGCCGCGGCTACAACAACAACTACAACAACCAAGGCGGATACCGCAACTACAATCAGAACCAAGGCGAAGATCAGGAGGGCGGCTACAACCAAGGTTACAACCAAGGCGGCTACAACAACCGTTACAACAACGGCGGATACAACCAAGGCGGCTACAACAACAACGGCTACCGTCAAAACCGCTACAACAACAATCGTTACAATAATAACGGCTACAACAACAACCGTTACAACAACAATAACGATTACAACAACGAAAACAGCAACTACGAGCGCCGTCAGTCAAACGACAGTTTCAACGACGAAAGCAAATACACCGACGGCAACGAATAGCCATCGGTTGATACCGATATCAAATAACAAAAGGCGGAATGAAAATTCCGCCTTTTGTTGTTTATAGTCTTTCTCTAAAAATCAGAATACTTTACTCTACATTAGTTAATCATTCTATGCCCAATTCATTTGAATTCGTTTTCTTATTGCCTTGTGTTATCTTGTATATATAGTAAAAGAAAGCAAAGAATTTTATATAAAATGGAGGAAGGTAAAGTATAATATCATATTCGTGTGTACTTTTACTCGAAAATAAAAACAGCACCCAGACTTCTATGCATGAGAATACAGAAGCCCAGATAACAAATAGCATAATTATGTTTGTAACAAATAATAACCTTTCTTTTTTTATAAAATAATTGATTCCATATAATAAAAGCAACAATAAAATATACCCAACAGCAACTTCAATATATCCTAATATTGCATTTAGATACATATGTTCACCAAGAGAATAACTACTATACGATATGCTTACCGATTACACGGCAACTTAACCGTAAACTTCGACCCTTTGCCGTATTCTGATTTTACATCGATGGTGCCGCCGAGGAGTTCCACATAACTTTTGGCTATGGCAAGACCAAGTCCAGCGCCGTTTGTGGTGCCTACAACGTCGCTGTCTTTGAGGCGGACAAAGCGCTTAAATATCAAGGGTATGTTTTCGGACCGTATGCCGCAGCCGGTATCTTCTACCGAAAAGACAATGTTTCCTCCTTCTTTGGCAAGGCGTACTCGGATATAGCCTCGCTTTGTGTATTTTAAGGCGTTGTTCATCAGATTGGTAAACACCTGTTTTAGCTTAACCTCGTCGGTAACAATTACTATATCGCAGCATTCAGTAGCACATATAAAGTCGAAGGCTATATTTTTGTTTTGCTCAGCCTGTTTTTGAATTATCTTGTAAACTTCGTGCGCAGTTTTAAAAACGTTGACATCGTTCATCCGTGCCGAAATCTGTCCTGTATCTATTTTTGAAATCTCCACTATGTCGGAAATAATACCGAGCAACTGTTTGGCGCTGTTGCGGATGATATCAATGTATAGGAGTTTGTCGTTTTCGTCAACATCGTCGTCTTTGAGAAGGTCGGCAAAACCGATAATGCCGTTCATTGGCGTGCGGAACTCGTGGCTGAGGTTTTCGAGAAACGATGTTTTAAGACGGTCGCTCTCTTCGGCTCGTTCGGTGGCAAGCATAAGTTCAGAGTTAGCCATGCGAAGTTCCTCATTCAACCTAAGATACTGATAGTTTTGCTCTTTGATTAGGTCATTTTGCCTAACAGTTTCGGTAATGTCAAACACCGAGACAAGTCCCGCAAAAACATTGTTTCGCGAATCCACCACCGGCACGGCAGCCATATATACAGATATTCGTCGTCCAGATTTTTTCTGTACCTCGAGATCTCGTATTTCTGCGTAACGCCCTGTTTTTAATGCCGTTACAATAGGCAATTGTTCCGATGGGTATTCTATGTTTGTCTTTGCCTTAAACCAATGCTTGTGTGTGGTGGTGTCGATAGATGCAGGAATGCCGTCGTCGTTCGCAAGTATCTCTATCGCCTTTTTATTAACGTTCATAATATTGCGAGTCTTTAATTCCACCATATATATACCCACGGGTACATTTAAAAGGAGAGCTTCAAGAATATTGAACTGCTTGGTGAGCTTTTCTTCGTTGATTTTGAGCTTTTTATTTAGTTCAGAGAGCTTGTTGTTGGTCTTTTGCAAAAGCCTGGTCTGGTTTAAAAGACTTTTTTCCGATTCTTTTTTTATGTTAACATTGGTTGCAGTTCCGCTGATAATCAAAGGTTTGCCGTCAAAATCAAGGGTTTCGAGCGTACCACGGAACCAAACCCATATATAACTGCCATCGCTGCAGCGCAACCTCACCTCGTCGAAACGCTCTTGAAACTTAGGGTTGTCGAAATCTTTAAAAACATTATGTACCAAATTTAAATCATCTTCATATACAAGCTCCAAATATTCGTCCATAGTAATCGACGAACGGTTGGTATTGTAGCCCAACAACCTGAGCAACGATGGAAAGAAATAAAAAGACCTTGTATTTAAATTTAGCTGAAAAACAGTGTCGGAACCTGTTGTAATTGCCTTCTCGAGACGGTTGACACGATATCGGAGTTCGTTTTCGCGCTCGGCATAACGTGTAACATCGTGCAACACAAAGAGAAACTTTTCTGGAAGTTTTATCACTGAAACTTCGGCATACTTGTATCGGTTGGTAGGCAAGCAAAACTGCAAATGTATATTTGCGGGTTCGTTGCCCTGCGAAGCGTTTAACGCATAATCAATTTTAGCTGTAATACTCTGACCGTCAGGCTGTATGCCAGGCGCAAAGTCTTCAAACCTTCTTCCTACAACCTCATTAAGATCCTCAACATCTAAAAACTTTAACGCAGGAGCATTCGCCCATAAGATCTTGTCAGAATAGGTAAACATTGGTGTGTACAAATTCTGATAATCGAACTGCGGATTTTGCGATATGTAGCTGCGTTTAGCCATAATCAGGTTTTGTCAAAAGGAAGGGTTTGATTGTTGAGTATCAACAGATTGTTAACCGCATTGGCAACCGTGTCGGCTGTCAAAGGTTTGGTAATTACGCTACGACCAATTATCGGAGCCGATGCCAGCACATCCGCACTTGTGTTTGGTTGCGCTACCACTATTATTTTCACTTGTATATCAATCTGCGGAAGCTCAACAGCAAGAGTATTGGCACCAGGAATATCGAGGTCGAGTATCACAAACGAAATATCTTTGGTGTCGCGATACACATCAAAAGCCTGGCGGTACGAACGTGCGACATAGGTCTTGCAGCCGCACGAATCAAATAATCCTTTAATCATGTCCACAACCTCGCTGACATCGGAAATCACAAGCACGCTACCATTAAACTTCTTAGCGTCAGCCACTTTTGATATTTCGGAATAAAGATCTACAGAATAAGCAGGAGGTTGTGCCGGAATGTCAAATGTAAAGGTGCTACCTGCTCCCACCTGACTGTCTACAGTGATTTTGCCTCCCATCATATTGAGCAGTCCCTTGCATATGCTCAGTCCTATACCCAATCCTTGGAAATGACGGGAGAGAGAGTTGTCGACCTGATAAAAACTTTCAAAAATCTCGCTGTATCGGTCGGGCGGAATACCTATGCCATTGTCGGTTACCGAAAATAGTATCCTATTGTCGGTGATGCGGTAATCAACGGCAATAAGTCCTGATTCTGAAAATTTTACAGCATTTTGAATAAGTTTCAGAAGAATAATCTTCAAACTCTCCTCGTAGCTGGTAATAAACCTTTTTTCCTTAAAGTTGCAACCGAATTTGAGAGTGAGAGGTTTGCCCGACTGCTTGATCAAAAAATCGGCGTGCATGCTAATTCCGTTTAGCAAAAAGTTCAGGTCGAATGTTTGGGGAGCAAGGTTGTAGTCGCCAGATTGTATTTTGGAGTAAAGCATAATATTATCGAACACATCCAAAAAGCGGTTGGCGTGTGCCATAAGGTTTTCCGTTTGCTCAGCTCGCCGTTCTGGAGAAATCGAAGGACGGCAAAGCATGTCGGCGAATCCCATAATAATATGGATAGGTGTATGAATTTCGTGACTGACGCAAGCCACAAAAGCCGATTTGTAACGGTCGCTAATCTCAGCACGAGCACGAGCCCTCTGCAAAAGTTCACGGTTGGCAGAAAGTTGCGCCGAGGCTTCTGCTATCTGCACGGCATCGTCGTTTACCTTCTGTTTAAGCACCGTTATCGACGACTGACGTATCTCCAACTCCTTTTGCAACAGGTGGTTTTGATTGTTGGCTTCGCGCAAAGCCTGCTGATATTCAACTATAGCTTTTTTACGTGCAGTCAGCTCGTTTTCAAGGGCTTCGCGTTCGTTGCGGTCTTCTTGTTCCCTGCCACGCTGCAAAAAAAGCATTATACTGGTGGCGAGCAAATTAAACAGCAAAAGAACGGATATTATGCCCACAAGATGCCATTTGAGCGATGTGTCTGCCACGGTTATGGTGCTTAGCGAAATCTGCCGCCACACCGCAAGGGCTATGAGCGCATGAATAACAATAGCAACAAGCACAAACACTATTGGCTGTGTTTGAAACAACTTGACTAATTTGTGCTTGTTTGGGAAATTCATAACTGGTTATGTTATCGTTGCTTTGATGGAAACACTGTTCCAAATTTTCCTTTTTTCATAAGTTTGCTCATCACAAATCCTACTATCACAAATGTTGCCAAAGTTACTCCTGTGGCTATGGCTGTGTGAGTAAAAAATTTATCTTGAAGCATTTGTGTGGGTACAATTGTGCCGCTTACATAAAAATAGTTGTAGCAGAAAAAGGCTGCGGCTGCAATTATGCCCGTTACCCAAAACCATACGCGGCGCTTTTTTGCATCGGTGGGATTCTTGCCGCCTTGGTAAGCTATCATGCTGCTAATCAATATGGCAATGCCCACAAACACCAATGCCGCTACAATGGCTAAAATATAGGTGTTGGATATTAATCCGTCTACCTGCATTATGTTTTTGTACTCGTAATTCATATTAGTAAGGTAATGTGTATAAATAATAGGTGTAAATAATTTTATCTTTTGGATTGGCTGCGTTGAGCGCACCAAGAATGCTGTTGTACATACTGCGGTTTTGCTTTACCTGCTTGCCTTCCCAAATAAACTTGTCGAGGTTGGCGTTTTGCGAATTTACCGATACATCGCTCAATATCAAATCTATACGCAAGAGATTAAAATCGGTGTTTGACAATCCCGTTTCTGAGAAATTTGAATTCAACTTGATGCAAACCTCGCCTTTTTTGGTGGTGTTGTAGGTTTCGGCAAAGTGTTTTTCGTCGAATTTAAATAGGTCGGGAATAAACTTGGTAGGCTGAACGGGCTTAAACACAGTGTCGTACATGAGTTTTCCATCGGCGGTGTATCCCTCGTAATGTCCAGGACAAGAGATTATCGGCAAACGGTTTTCGTCTAAGATAGGCTCTCCGTTTTCGTCGGTAACAAATGTGGGCGGATTGGCTTTTACCTCTGCCACCATGTTAAACCGGTTAAAGTCGGCGGTCATGTTGCTTACCTTAATATCAAGAGTTTTAACATTGTAAAACTCCATTGCGCTCAAATCTACATTCAATCGGCTGAGAAGCGGCGCACCGTCGGGCACAGGGTTTCCGTTTTGGTCGTAGCTGTTGCCGATATATTTGTAAAGGTCTTTCCAACTGTTCATAATTGGCACAAACTCAAAACTATCGCCATTGACAAATGCCGTTTCGTCAACACCTGCGTTTTCGTTTGTTCCTCCGGTGGTAACGTTGTAATCTTTTGTTATTTGCGCTGCGTTGGCTGTAAAGGCAAAATGCGTGTAGGCAAAGTTTTTAGCCTCAATAGAGTTTTGCAGATAGAATTTAAAATCGGCGGCAACGGTGTTGTCAGAGTTTTTTGGAACAAAGCAAATGTAAAAAATATGCTTTTGCTTGCCTGCATCGGGATGGTCGGTGATAAAAAACTCAATAGAGTTGCCGTCTTTGAGCCAACGTTCAAATTCTTCACGTGCCCATGGGTCGTCGCGTTCGCCGTTTTCCCACAATTCGCCATCGGTGATGAAAACTGCGGCAAGCCTACGGTTAACAATGTCTTTTACAGCGGTGTTGAGTGGTGCGTTGTCGCCTTTGAACTTTGCTGCATCTTTGATTTTTTTATAGAGCTGACTTTTGTCGAGGTTTTCAATCTTATCGATGCTAAAATTGTTAACTTCGTAAAAATCAACAGATGAGATTTTCAAACTATTGATAAACAACTGATAAAAGTTAGCGGTATTGACATCCTTAAAGGCTGTTTTCATACTGCCCGAATAATCTAAATAGATGGCAAAACGATCCGCATTATTTTGCTTAAACGGCGGGAAATAGTTGTAATGATAAGCCTTTATCAGCTGCTTGGGCTCGTAGGTTTTCAATGGGCAACCGCTTTTGCCACACGACGAAAGCACCACTGCAAAAACCAACGCCAACAATATCAAATGCGTGTTTATTCTCTTCATTTGTAGAATCTTTTTCAATTTTTTTAAACCGTGTAAATATACAGATTCTATTTTATATGTTGGCGTTTTTTTTGAAAAAAATTATTGCACTATTCCATATAAAAATGTGTCAATTTTAAATCTCTGTCGCGGCTGCTGCTGCCTACATAAACCAAGAAATTGCCGGGCTCGAATATTTTTTCGAGGTTCTCGTTGTAAAACATCAGGTTTTCTTTGGTGATGGTAAAGGTAACTTCTTTGCTTTCACCGGCTTTGAGATATATTTTTTGGAAAGCTTTCAACTCTTTGATAGGACGTACCACGCTCGAAAACTCGTCGCGGATATAGAGCTGAACTACTTCTGCGCCATCTACGTTGCTGGTATTCTTTACTGTTGTGGTAATTGTTACCGTAGCGGTTTGCGGCACTGTGTCTTGTGCAACCTTTGGTTGAGAAATCTCAAATGTGCTGTAACTCAACCCATAACCAAACGGATAGAGTGCATGATTGGTTTTTGGTTCCCACGACCTATAAACAAAGCTATAACTTCCTGTTGCAGTGTCGCAAACGTAGGGGAAGATAGTATCGCCAGGAGCTTCAAACACGTAACTGCGGAAACGGTTTGGCTTCATGTTGTAATAGCAGGGCAAAGAGCCCACCGAAGCAGGAAACGTCACCGAGAATTTTCCCTCAAAATTATTCTTTCCAAATAGCACGTCGGCAACAGCATTGCCACATTGCTGACCAAGGTAAAAGCACTGCACAAGGGCATTGGAATTTTCTGCGGCGGGACGGATATTGAGCGGACGGCCACCAAAAACGAGCGTTACCACGGGTTTGCCGAGCGACTTGATTTTTTCTACCAATTGATTTTGATAACCAAGAAGTTCAAGATTGTCGCGGTCGCCACGATGACTTTCGCCCCACGCCTCACGCGAATACGAAACGTTTTCGCCTATACAAAGCACTACCACATCGGCAGATTTTGCCACAGAAACAGCATTGGCTATCAGCTTATTAGCTTCTTGTTCGGTGATTAATGTTTGATTGTTGTTGCGCCAAAACGAAATAGGTTCGTTGCTCAGACGGCATCCTTCGGCATACGACACAGCTATGTTGTTGTCGTCTCCAAAAGCCTTAATTCCCTCATATACAGATACTCCGGAAGTTACAGGTTCGGCTGTGTATCCACCATAATCGAGAGTGTTGGCATTAGGACCAATCACTGCCACTTTTTTAACTTTGTTTGCCGACAAAGGCAACACGCCATCGTTTTTGAGTAGCACCATAGTTTTTCGTGCTGTTTCGCGGGCAAGGTCTAAATGCTCCTGACATTGGTTGATTTCTAACAACGCAGGAATATCAACAGGTTTGTCCTCTTCAAACAGACCGAGACGCCATTTGGTAACAAGCAAACGCACCAAAGCCTTATCGATGAGCATTTCGCTGATTTCGCCATTCAAAACCGACTCTTCCAACATCTGAAATGTGCCGGAGCTGCCAATGATATCTATCTCGATTCCTGATTTTAAAGCAAGCTCAGCCGCCTTGCGATACGATGGTGCAAGATGATTTACATCGTACATGCGGTCTATTGCGTTTTGGTCAGAAACAATAAGTCCGTGGAATCCAAACTGCTTACGCAAAACATCTTTTAGCATCCACGGATTAACGGTAACAGGCACATCGCAAACATCGTTGTAGGCAGGCATAACACACGCCACACCTGCTTTAACGCACATTTCAAAGGGGATAGAATGATTGTTCATAAGGTCGTTGGCAGAGCCGGGGAAACATGCCACATTGCGTCCGCCTTCTACCTGACCATGACCCATATAGTGTTTGAGGGTGGCAGCCATTTTTAAACGTCCGTTTGCCGATGCCTGCTGAAACTCTCTTACCGCTGTGCTTCCATAAATGCCGCAAAGGAAAGGATCTTCGGAATACATCTCTTCAATGCGTCCAAAACGAGGCTCGCGGGCAAGGTCGAGAATGGGCGAAAATAGCATATTGATACCCCTTGCTCGTGATTCTTTGGCGGTAACGGCGTAAACCTTGCTAAGGAGCGTAGTGTCCCAACTGCATCCAAGGGCTATTGCCTGCGGAAAAACAGTGGCGTCAACGCCCATCAAACCATGAAGACCTTCGCCAATAAAAATAATCGGAATAGGATGTTCGAGGGTGTTGTTGTATTCTTTCAAAGAGTTTACCGTGCGGGCGTATTTTGCCGGAGGACATCCACCAAAGTCGATATTCATCAATCCCATACCGTAGGGATAATATTTGCGCAAGGTGTCGAAATTGAGGTTGCCCACCGAGTCGGACGCCGATTTGATAACATAAATGCTACCCGACTGCAATTGAGCAAGTTTTTCTTTCAACGATAATTGCGATACTATATTCAGAGCATTGTTGACGGCAGAATCTATATAAGACTCACCTGACGGATAGTCGGACATATCGTTGGAATAATGGCTACAAGATGCCAGAATAGACACCGTCACCGTCAAAAAAATATTTCGCATAATGTATTTCATGTCTTATGTTTAGATAGTTTAAATAAAACAGGTGGTAAATATACGTTTTTTTTGTAAATCAAAATAATCATCAAAAAAAATCCCCGCCAAAAATCAATTAAGATTTTGACAGGGAATTATAAAAAGTCATCAAGCTATATCAGATTAAACATAGCAACAGTATTATCTGCTTGAATATTTATAAGATTTCAACCACTTTTTATTATAGTCTATCTCTTTCATATATTCTTTATCTTTGCGAAGCTCTGCATAGTCAGGTAGTGTTTCTGCCCTGCTATAACACTTATTGATAATAGAGCGACAAGTTTCCACATCTTCACGATCCCACATACCTGTACCAGCTTCTAATATTGAACAATAACAACCAGCCAAGTCAACAAGCATATACGCATCAGCTTGGTAGTAATAATTTGTGTATACTGAATCGGCGTACAAAATAGCCAAATCAATATCAAAGTGTGTTTGAAGAACTTCGTCAACCAAATCATCCAATAATTTTCTATAATGCGCATCCTCATCTACTATAACATCTGCAAGGTTGGTAGTGGTATTGGTATTGTTGCTGGTAGTGGTTTGTTCAGTGTTTGTAGCTGTAGTAGACGAGGTAGAAGGTTTGTCGTCATCCATAAGGGCACCAGCGCACAACAAGCCGGCAAAGCAACAGAAAACGAGTATTGATAATACAATAACGATTTTTACGATATTAGAACCTTGAGAAGGAGCAGGGGCAGAAGCCGCAGAATAAGAGTGTTGTGGTTGCGACGTGTAGTGGACATTAGCATTAGATTTTACTGTAGTGCTTACGGTAGGAGCATTAACCGACGCAGCCGCAGATGGCTTTTGTGTAGGAGGTTTGGGCGCAGGTTTTTGTATAGTAGGAGGCTTCGGAGTAAGTACAGGTTTGGGGGTGTTTTTGTAATACTTAATAATATCCGAAACCAAACCGTCGTAATCAACATTCTTGTAATTAGAATAGTTGATTGCACTGAAAAAAGAATAAAGATTTCTAACATCTTCGAGATAGAAGCCGTTTTGCCAAGCGGCCTGTTCTGTTCCCGAATGACTGCGCAAACGGTGGAACTCTATTTTTTCATACTCCTGTTTTTGGTCGTGCCAAAAATCCTCCAACTCCATAATGTAATTAGGATCAGACAGATTAAAATCACCAGCCTTGATACAAATCAACCGTTTGTCGGGATATTGCTGAATAGCGTTTTTGATCTGCACGAACTCATACATGCAGTGCATAGAGCGAAAATACTTGTCGGAAAAAACGATTACTACTACCTCGCTTTTCCAACCGATTTCTTCTTCAAAGGCGGAAATTTTGTCGCCTGCACCTATATCTTTAACATCAACCCTGTATTCGATTCCCTCTTTGTCTAAGGCTTGCAAAAGAGGCTCTACACAGTCTGAAATGTTGCTCCATTCGGGTTTCTTGTTGCTATTACGGGCGTAGGAGAAGTATACTGGACGCCCCTGGTTGATACGTTGTACGTTTGTGTTTTGGTCTGCCATATTCGGTAAGATTTTTTTACAAATATATGGTTTTTTGGTATTTGAAAAAATATTTTTGTATTTTTTTTTATGTAAGACAATAACACTCTAATTTTATGTATCTTATATAAATTAAAAAATCCCTGCTGCCAACCGACAACAGGGATTTTATGAAATAGATTGATATTTCTATGCGAATTTCTTCATCAAATTGAATGCGAGGTCGTTTTGTTCGGGAGTGCCCACGGTGATGCGGATGCAGTTGTCGCACATAGGCATTCCGTGACGGCTGCGGAGAATTACGCCGTTGTTGATCATATACTGCTGCAACTCTTTGTGTTTGGCGGTGCATATCATAAAGAAATTGGCATCACTACGGAAAACTTTTTCGATATAGGGCAATGTGGCTACATTTGCCATAAAACGGTCGCGCTCGCTTACAAGAAGTTTAACGGTGCGTTTAAAACCTTCAACATCTTGCAGTTTTTCTACAAGCGATTTTTGGGTAAAACCGTCCATATTGTAGGGCAATTTCACCTTGTTGATCATAGCCGCCAACTCTTTGCTCATATAGCCCACGCCGGCACGCAGGGAGGCAAGTCCCCAAGCCTTTGAGAAGGTTTGGATAACAACCAAATTGTCGAAATCTTTGAGGTAATTGATGCACGATTCCACGCCCGAAAAATCGTTGTAGGCCTCGTCGACAACCACCAATCCTTTGAAATTCTTTACCACGTCGATAATCTGCTCTGTGGGATATGCTATGCCCGTGGGATTGTTGGGCGAACAGATAATTATCATTTTGGTGTTTGGCGTAACGGCAGCCAAAAGTTTCTGAGTATCAAACGAAAAATCATCGTTGAGCATTACCTCGTTGAATTTTACATCGTTGAGGTTTGCCAAGGTGTAATACATACCGTAACTTGGTGCAAGCGACAGAGCCTCATCTTTTTGCGGATTGCAAGCCACACGGTAGACAAGGTCGAGAATCTCGTCGCTGCCGTTGCCCATAACCATATTGGCCACCTCCACGCCCTTGATTTTGGCGAGAAGTGTCTTCGGGTCAATCTGCAACGGGTCGGGATAGCGGTTCCAAGTGCCAAAAGGATTCTCATTGGCATCAAGAAAAACGTAGTCGCCCTTGCTCACAAGGTCGCGGGCGGCGGAATACGCCTCCATTGAAACGATATTTTTTCTCAAAAATTTATCTAAATTCATGTTTTATAACATTAATGAACGTTAATAATCAATTCTTCACCCCAATCGCACAGTTACAGCGTTTTTATGAGCCTGTAATTGTTCGGCGGCGGCCATGATTTCGATTGCGTGTCCGATGGTTTTGATACCTTTTTCGGAGATTGTTTGGAACGTGATTTTTTTGGTAAACGAATCCATATTCAATCCCGAATAAGCCTTGGCTGCGCCGTTGGTGGGCAGGGTGTGGTTGGTGCCTGAGGCATAGTCGCCCGCACTTTCGCAAGCGTAACTGCCTATGAAGACGCTACCTGCGTTGGTTACCTGCTCGGCAAGGGCTTCGGCATTGTCGGTTGATATAATAAGGTGTTCGGGAGCCCAAAGGTTGGTGAGGTGGATAGATTTCTCGTTAGAATCTGTCACAACGGCAAAACTCAATGCGAATGCTTTTTCGGCAATCTCCTTGCGGGGAAGAAGTTTCAACTGACGTTCTGCCTCGGCTATTATCTCGTTTTTCTTAGCCTCATCGCTCACAAAGAGTCCAACCTGCGAATCGGCACCGTGCTCGCATTGCGACAGCAAATCGGCTGCTGCATATACGGTGTTGGTGGTGCTGTCGGCTACAACGGCAAGTTCCGAAGGACCTGCGGGCATATCTATTGCGGTTTCCGACGAGTTTACCAACTGCTTGGCAACGGTTACAAAGCGGTTGCCCGGACCAAAAATCTTCGACACCTTGGGAACTGTCTCTGTGCCGTAAGCCATTGCGGCGATAGCCTGTGCGCCACCGATTTTAAAAATCTTGGTTACGCCCAAAAGTTTTGCGCAGTAGAGCACCACCGAATTGATGTTTCCGCCGCTACGGGGAGGCGAGCAGAGCACAATCTCCTTGCAGCCTGCAAGATTGGCAGGAATAGCGAGCATCAGCACAGTAGAGAACAACGGTGCGCTGCCGCCGGGGATGTAGATTCCCACCTTTTCGATGCCCACGGTCTTTTGCCAACAGATAATGCCGTCGGATGTGGGCACTTTCTGTATCTGCGTGGGTATTTGGCTCTTGTGAAACTTTTCGATATTAGCCTTGGCGGTGAGGATAGCCTGTTTGAGGTCTTCGGGCACTTCGCGCTCAGCCTCAATGAGTTCCTGCTCCGTTACCAAAAGATTGTCGGGACAGGAGTTGTCGAATTTCATTGTAAGTTCGCGCACAGCACGGTCGCCGCCGTTGCGCACCGAATCCAAAACCTGCTGAACCACAGGAATAATGTCGTCGGTTTTGGCGGCGGGACGTTTTGAACGCAATTCGAAATCCTTATCGGTTGTATATTCTATCGTAAACATAGCGGTTATAGTATCATTTTTTCGATCGGAACTACTAAAATACCTTGTGCGCCCTCGGCTTGAAGTTGGTCGATAATCTCCCAAAACTGATTCTCCTTGACAACGCTGTGAACCGAAACCCATTCGCCGTCGGCTAGCGGAACTACCGAAGGACTTTTCATTCCGGGGAGTAACGAGATTATTTTGTCTAAGTTTTTCTTGGGAGCGTTCAAGAGGATATATTTGTTAGACTTGGCGGCTTTGATAGCGTGAATACGGAAAAGAAGTTTTTTGATAATCTCCTCTTTCTCGGCGTTGAGGTTTCCGTTTTTAATCATTACAGCCTCAGAAAATACCATCTGTTCTTTTTCTACAAGACCGTTGCTGAGCAATGTGCTGCCGGTGGAAACGATGTCGAAAATAGCGTCGGCAAGACCAATTACAGGACAGATTTCTACCGAACCCGAAATCACGTGAATGTCGGCTTTGATGGCGTTCTCGCTGAGCACTTTTTTGAGGATATTGGGATAGGTGGTGGCGATTTTTTTGCCATTAAACCAATCGAGACCTGTGTACTGCGAGTCGCGGGGAATAGCGAGCGAAAGGCGGCACTTGCCAAAACCAAGTTTCTCGATGGTTTCTACCTGCTTGCCAGTTTCCCAAATAACGTTTTCGCCCACGATACCGCAGTCGGCAACACCGTCGGCCACGCACTGAGGAATGTCGTCGTCGCGAAGGTAGAGGATGTCAACGGGGAAGTCGGCAGCCGAGGCAAACAAAATACGCGATGAGTTGCTCGAAATGCTGATTCCGGCTTTTTCAAATAGGTCGATAGACTTGTCGCTCAAACGACCCGATTTCTGAATTGCAATTTTTAATCTTTCCATTTTTATGTGTTTTTTATTAGTTAACAATAACAAAAAAGGCCGAACCCCTTGTTGTGCGGTTCGACCTTTATATTTTACAAAACAAAAACAACCGATGTCGTACGCACACAACTATCTGCCTCCATAATGATGGTGGTGGTGATGGATTGTATGGCACTCGGTGTATTTCATCTTGGTTTGTTTTTACCACAAATATTACGGCCGCAAAGGTGAATATTTTTTTTAAAAAAAGCAAGAGAATTATAATTTTTTTACAAAAATTTATACCTTGCACCTAATTTTAAATTTAATACAATGAAAAAGACCTTATTGACATTAGCCGCCGTTGCCACATTGGCTGCAAGCGCAACGGCAAACGTTAAGATGCCATCGCTCTTTACCGACGGGATGGTGTTGCAGCAAAAAACTTCCGCTCCTGTGTGGGGCACTGCCGACCCGGGCGAAAAAATCACTGTTTCAACCACTTGGGACAACAAAACCGTATCTACCGAAGCTTCAGCCGACGGCAAATGGATGGTGAAGGTAAACACTCCTTGCTACGGCGGTCCTTACGCCCTAATTATCAACGGCAAAAACACCGTATTCATCAACAACGTGATGATTGGCGAGGTGTGGATAGCATCGGGACAGAGCAATATGGAGATGCCTATGAACGGCGGTTTCTACGGACAGATTCTCAACGGTCCTGAGGACATTGCCAACAGCACCAACAACGACATCCGCATCTATATGGCGCAGCGCAACACAAGTTTTAAGGAAGAAGGCGACTGCGAAGGCGTTTGGAAGGCTGCTTCGCCACAAAACACTCCTCAATTTGGCGCCACCTGCTACTATTTTGCTCGCAAACTCAACGAGGAACTTGGTGTGCCTGTGGGCATTATCAACACATCGTGGGGCGGCACTCCCGTAGAGAGTTGGATTCCGCAAGAATACATCAAAAACGTTCCCGAATATAGCCAGATTGTCAAAGACATAGCCGTAAGTTCGCCCATTATCGACAAGCGTGTGGAATGGCTCAACAAGAAACCCACCGTTTCGATGTTTCCCCGTCCCGACCTTGGCGACGCCGACCTTGCCAAACCCGACTTCAACGACACCAAATGGCACTCTATGAAAGTTCCCGGACTGTGGGAAAGTTTCAACGAGGTGCGTGCCTTCGACGGAATTGTTTGGTTTAGAAAAACCATCAAGATAACTCCCGCAATGGCAGGCAAGGAACTCGTTATATCTCTCGGACCTATCGACGACGGCGACGAGACATATTTCAACGGCGAACTCATAGGCCGCAACAACAACTACCAAGCCGACCGCGTATACACCGTGCCAGCCGACAAGGTGAAAGCAGGCAAAGCCGTTATCGCTATCCGTGTAACCGACAATCAAGGCGGCGGCGGTCTCTACGGCGAAGTTTCAAAGTTGAAATATTACACCAAGGGCAACGAAAAATCTGCCGTTACACTCGCCGGAATGTGGAAATATCTGCCCATTGCCGAACTCTCAAAGGGCAAACTCTACAAGTTTGACATCGCCTCGATGGAGTTTTTCCAACGTCCGATTAGTCCCACCGATTTGAGCGAAATGACTCCCACCTGCCTCTACAACGCTATGATAGCACCGTTTGTACCCTACGGCATAGCAGGCGCAATATGGTATCAGGGCGAGGCAAACGTGGGTCACGCCGAGGAGTATTCGCGCACTTTCCCGCTGATGATCAAGGCGTGGAGAGAAAAATGGAATCAGGGCGATTTCCCGTTCTACTATGTTCAGATTGCTCCCTACGACTACGGCACAAACGGACACTCTGAGGAAATCCGTGAGGTTCAGCGCATTTCGCTGTCGGTTAAAAACTCAGGAATGGCTTCCACCATCGACATCGGCAACAACAAGAACATCCACCCCGCCAACAAGGTAGACGTGGGCAACCGTCTCGCTCTTTGGGCGTTTAAAAACATCTACGGCAAGGATGTTGTTTGCAGCGGACCTCTCTACAAGAGCCAAGAAATCAAAGGAAACACTATATATGTTAGTTTCGACTATGCCGACGGCCTCAACGCCAAGGGCGGAACTCTCAAAGGTTTTGAAATCGCAGGCAAGGACGGCAAATACTACCCCGCCACAGCCGTTATCGAAGGCAGCAAGGTAAAAGTTTCGTCCGAAAAAGTAGCCGCTCCCACATCGGTGCGCTACCTTTGGAGCGACTGTGTAGACCAAGCCACATTGTACAACGGCGCAGGATTGCCAGCAAGTTCGTTCCAAACAACCAAAGCGTGGTAGCAATTAAGCAAATAAAAAAGGGTGCGACATTTTGTCGCACCCTTTTTTTTATTAGTAGATTATTACATAAAATACCTTTCGTACAATCCTTTGAATCCGCTGCCGTGACGAGCCTCATCCTTAGCCATTTCGTGAACGGTGTCGTGAATAGCGTCGAGGTTTTCTTTCTTGGCGTTAGATGCAATGCGGTATTTATCTTCGCAAGCACCAGCCTCCGCCATCATACGGTTGTAAACGTTGGTTTTGGTGTCGGAAAGCACGTCGCCCAAGAGTTCGGCAAAACGGCTTGCGTGGTCGGCCTCTTCAAAAGCGTAGCGTTTAAAAGCCTCTGCAATTTCGGGATAACCCTCGCGGTCGGCCTGACGAGCCATAGCAAGGTACATTCCCACCTCGGCACATTCGCCGTTGAAATGTGTTTCAAGGTCTTTCTTCATCTCGGGAGAAACGTCCTTAGCCACGCCTACAATATGCTCGGTAACGAACTTGATATCAATACCGCCCTTCTTGTCCTTGCCCGACGGAGCGGGTTGTTCCAACTCTTTGAACTTGGAGGCAGGAGCCTTGCATTTCGGGCATTTTTCAGGAGCCTCGTCTCCTTCGTGAACATATCCGCACACTGTGCAGATCCATTTTTTTGCCATAATTGTCTTTGTTTTTGATTGTTTGTATTTAAATTTTTATCGGGGTAAATATAAGAATTTTTGGGGAGATAAATATTTATTTTGAACAAAAATTAAAGAAAAAAAATTAATTCAAGAGAATCTATTTATTCCTCTCCTTATATTTCTCTACATAGTTTTTGATTTGGGGGCATTGGAATTCGATTTCTTGTTTGGAGCAGATGTCGTAATGGAAGATATATCCATAGTCGGAGATTTTGGCGCGGTTTTCGGGTGTGTTGATTTCCGGGGCGCAGACGTGCCATTTGGTGTCTAATTTTTCGTTGACATTTCGATAAATAAGGAAGGTGTCGGGGATTGTGGGATAACCTTTGATGCTGTATTTCACAATTTGGTCTTTGCCTACAACATCTTTAAAAGAAAGCAACACCGTGCTGTCGGCAATGGTTGATGTATCGCAAACTGCATTATAGAGCACATTAAAACCCGCTTTGTAATACACCAAATCAGGCTTTCGAAGCGAATAATCGTGGTAAGTATAAAAATCCTCACCCTCATAAAACGCGAAATCATAGATACGTTTCCTATTGGTGTCTGTTGCTAAGAGGTAGATAAGCGTATCACCAAGAGAACATTCCACGCTAAATCGCATATATACCGCACTACCTACCCTTCCCAAAGATCCACAAATCATCTCGTATGTGTTATTATAAATACTACCTGTTCCTTTGAGCCATACTTTTTGTGACTTGAAATGATGGGATGTAAAATCTTGTTTCTTTATAATTACGGTTGGAATTACCATCGAAGGTCGTTCTTCGGTTAAGTTAGAGTCGATTTTCTTTTCCACGATCACACAGATGACCAAATGGACAAACATAAAAAAAAGTATATCACATAGTATAACAAACCAAGACTCTTTACGAAAGTAAAGAATAATCATAACTATTGGGAAAAATGTTGCACACCTTTCTACAATATTATAAATTCGTATTGAAATAACACTTAAGTCGTTACATCTTATATCGTATACAAAAACATAGTATACGAACATTATTAAAAAGTAAATCAACAAAAACTTAATCAGTTTTTTCATCTTACTTATTCCATTAAATAAAACTTTCTCTCCGCAAAGATAGTGATATGTTCCTTTTCCAAAAACTCCACCCCTTAGATTTTTGAGTGTTACAAAATATTTTAATACCTTTGCAGAATAAAAAAACGTACCGCAATGGAAAATTTTGTAACTATAAACGATATAAAAGTTAACTACAAGACCACAGGCGAGGGGCTGGATGTGCTTTTGCTCCACGGATGGGGTTGTTCGTTGGAGATTTGGAAAACCCTCCAATCGCAGTTGGAACAAAAATACAGGGTAACGTCGATCGACTTTCCGGGTTTTGGCAAGAGCGACGAGCCAAAGTCGGTTTGGGGCGTGGAAGAATACACCCAATGCACCGAGCAACTTATTGAGTCTCTCGGACTTAAAAACCCTGTGCTTATTGGTCACTCGTTTGGTGGACGCGTGTCGATTCTCCTCTCGTCGCGCAACGACTATGTAAAAAAAATCATCCTCACCGACGCGGCAGGCGTAAAACCGCAGAACACTAAAATATCCGTCAGCCGTATCTTCTCAAAAATGAAGAAGTTGTCGACAAAAATAATCGGCGAGAGCGCCACCGAAAAACTCGTCCGTCCGTTTGCCAACTCGCTTGCCTCTGAGGATTACAAAAACGCGAGCGGTATGATGAAGGAGATTCTCAAAAAGGTGGTTGACGAAGACCTTCAACACGTGATGCCCAACATCAAGGCATCCACCCTTCTGATTTGGGGCGAAAACGACACAGCCACCCCCGTAAGCGACGCCAAAATAATGGAAAAACTTATTCCCGACGCCGGCTTGGTGGTGTTCAAAGGCTGCTCGCATTACAGTTTCCTCGAAAATCCGGGGTATTATTTCACCATCGTGGATAATTTTTTGGGAGCGTGAAAAAGTTTTAGATTTTTAAATTTGCAAAAAGACAGAATATGATACCAACAATTGTAATATCCGTATTAATAGCAGTTTACGCCGCATTAAAACTCAAAGTAGACCTTCATAAGTTTCAACAAAACTCGTATCGAAACGAACGTTATTGGAAATATCTCAAAAACGATATCCACTCAAAAATCCGTATGGCTGAGTATGCAAGTCTCGGCGTGGGGTTGTTGGGACTGGTTTTTCCCGAATGGTTCGTCTACTTTTTGATTCCATTTTTGCTAATTACACTTTACTATGTTTATTACAACAAAACATATAAGCCAAAGGTAAAATTCAACTTTACATCAAGGGCTAAACGATTGTATTTTACATCGTTCGGACTGATTTTGGCGTTTAGCGGATTGGAGTTTGCCCTCACATTCGACCCCTATTTTACTATGCTCACCGCGCTGTGCTGCATTGTGTTTAGTTATTTTGTGATAATGCTCGCCAATATCATTCTCAAACCCGTTGAAAAACAGATCAACAACCACTACATCAACGACGCCAAACGTATCCTCGCCGAGCATAAGGATTTAATAATAGTAGGCATAACAGGTAGTTACGGCAAAACATCCACCAAGCATTTCTTAGAAAAGATACTCAGCGAAAAATACAACGTGCTGATGACTCCGGGTTCGTTTAACACCACAATGGGCGTTGTCCGCACTATTCGCGAATACTTACAGCCTACACATCAGGTGTTTATCTGCGAAATGGGCGCAAAACAAATCAACGACATCAAGGAAATTTGCGACATTGTGCACCCCTCAATCGGCATCCTCACTTCGGTAGCCGAACAGCATTTAGACACTTTCAAGATCCTCGAAAACGTTCGCCGCACCAAGTTTGAACTTATTGATTCGCTTCCACAAAACGGTCTTGCTATACTCAACGGCGATTACGAAATTATCAAAAACACTCCCAAAACCAAACCCACCGAGTATTTTTCTACATCCGACCCCAATGCAGATTATAGTGCCAAAAACATAAAATTCTCGCCGCAAGGTACTGATTTTGAGATATATCATTT
>JAGCYI010000151.1 GCA_017960885.1 Bacteroidales bacterium | reverse complement strand
TTACGCCTGTCATCTGAAATTCGCGGTCGCCCCATTTCATTGTTTCAGTGGGGGTATCGTCGGCAATCTCATTCAAACTTGGTTTGAGTTTAGCACAGCGACCTGCGCCCCAGAAAATATATGTGTTGCCGTCGCTTGCCTGCCAAAGTCCGGGGTCGATACCGTTGATGCCTTCGATATTCTTTTCAATAGGTGTGTAAGGACCTTCGGGTTTGTCGGCGGTGGCGATGACTATACCGACTCCGCGACCCTCCTTAGTGCCGTTGGGGAAGAAGAAATAATATTTGCCGTCTTTTTCGATACAGTCGGGAGCCCACATACTGTATCCGGTGGGATTGCCCCAAGGAACTTGCTTCTGATTGAGAATTACGCCGTGGTCGGTCCAGTCGGTAAGGTTTTCGGAAGAGAACACGTGGTAATCTTCCATACAGAACCAATCTTTGCGAGGATAATCGGCAGCCGAAGCCGGTGGAATATCGTGCGATGGAAAAAGATAAAGTTTGCCGTTGAAAACCCTCGCTGTGGGGTCGGCTGAAAATTGGTCGCGGATAATAGGATTCTGCGCCGAGGCTTGAAGACCCGCAGCCGCCAATGCAGCCGCCAAAATCAATTTAAAATTGCTCATAACTATTGGTATTATTTTTTTTAGTAATCAAGTGATTTTTAATTGTGAACATATTTTGGATGCTTTTTAAAAACAGTACAAAGTAAATCAAATAAAAAGATATTGCCGCAAAAGTGGGCGAAAAAATTGTCGCAAAGCATACTTTTTTAACAATCTTTAAGAATTCTCGGTATCCTCACCCTCGCCAGAGTGCTGTTCGCGCCAGGCTGTGGGATTAGTGCCGAAAAAGTTGCGGAATGCCGTGCAGAAATACGCCGTGTTGGGAAATCCCACCATATCGGCAACCTCGGCAATTGAGAATCCTTTTCTATTGAGAATCAATTCCGAAGCGCGTTTCAACCTGATATTGCGAATAAACTCCGAACCTGTCTGATTAGTAAGGTCTTTGAGTTTGCGATAAAGGTGCACACGGCTGAGACCCACATCTGCGGCAAGCATCTCGGTAGAGTATTCGGCATTGCTGATGTTTTTTTCCACTGCCTTAACAATGCGCTTGATAAGTTTCTCCTCGGGGTCTTCGTATTGATCAAGGTCGGTGGTATCTTTGGGTTGCTGAGCACCGCTGTAATTTACTATAAGTTTGTGTCTTACATTTATCAGATTCTTTACGGTCTGTTTCAAAAGGTCGATATTAAACGGCTTGGAAATAAACGCATCGGCACCTGCCTGAAGACTCGACATCTCCACATCGTCGCCGGTTTTGGCGGTGATTATAATCACTGGGATTTCGTTGCTGTTGATATTCTGCTTGATACGTTTGCACAAACCATAACCATCGAGTTCTGGCATCATTAGGTCTGTGATAACAAGGTCGGGCAAATAGTATAGTATTTCCGACATAGCCGCCGCTCCGTTAGAAAAATGAGTAACAAGGTATTCGCTGCGAAGTTCTGAGATGAGGTATTCTGCCACGTCGGGGTCGTCTTCCACAAGGAAAATGCGTTTTTTTGCGAATGCGGCTTTGCTGACAGGCCGTTTCTGAGGAGTGTCGCCCTGGACGTTTTGAATGTTCTGTTCTGCAAGACTTTCCGTTTTTTTCAATGGCATCGATGGAGAGTCGGCGTTTTTGGTAAGATTGAGGGGATGGGTAAATGTAAACACAGCCCCCTCCGCATCTGTTCTGTTGTGCGCCGACAGTGTGCCTCCAAGTAGTTGCGCCAATGATTTTGATAAGTGCAGTCCAATGCCTGTACCTTGTTGTATATGAGGGGAATCCGCTTGATAAAAACGGTTGAATATTTTATCGATATCGTCTTTGTTGATACCAGGTCCGCAGTCAGAAACCGAGATTTCTACATTGTTGTCGGTAAGCTGTGCCGACACTTCAATAGTGCCATCTTCCCGGCAGAACTTCATTGCGTTGGAAAGCAGGTTTGTGATAATTTTGTCTACAGCATTACTGTCGGTAACTATGGTAAACCCTTCGGGAAGGTTGTGCGTGAAGGTGAGGCTTATATTTTTTGATTCGGCTTTGAGTGCAAACAGTTCGATGATATTGTTGATGATAGGAACAAGCTCGTATTCTGTCAGTTCCAACGGCATTTTGCCATTGTCTATCTTGCGCATATCAAGCAGACTGTCAACAAGTTTGCGCATACGATCCACGCCAAGGCAGATAGTGTGTATCTCGTTTTGTAGTTTGGGCTCTTGATTTGTGGATGCTACTTTTTGCAGCGGACTCACAATCAGCGACATAGGTGTGCGTATCTCGTGAATCAGGTTGGTGAAGAAACGTAGTTTTATCTTATTGTCGATTTCTGCTTGACGGTGTTTGTCGATCTCTTGCTGGCTTTTTTTGTGACGGTATACCATATATGCCACAAATAATACTACCGCTAATCCCAAAATAATGTATAATATCTTGGCAATTAGCGAGTTGTACCAAGCCGACATAATTTTTACTGTTATGGTGTATTTGGGAGATTCTACACCGTCGGTAATGCTGAAGATGCTGATGTTGTATACATCCGGCGTTAGTCTTACGAAGCTCAATTGACGGGAATCGTTGGCTATGCGTACAGGAACATCGCTGTTGACACTAAAATAATAATGTGTGTTCGGTGATGAGAAAAAGTCAACTGGAGTAAACTCTATCGTGAATGAGTTTTGATTGTGCTGAAGAACAAACTCTCGTGCGCAAGATGCTGGTATAGATATAATTGGCTTATTGAGAGTGGAGTCTGACGGGTTGATTTCTCGGTTGCGAACCCAAAAGCGGGTAATTTTTACTCCGTTGGTTGACGACGACTGTTCGCGTATATCCTTTGGTTGGAAGTAAGTAATGCCGTCGAATCCTCCAAAATAGATAATACCATCGTTTGACCTACATACTGCGTTTTTTGCAAATTCTCCGTTTACAGTGCCGTCTGAAGTGGAATACCGGGTGATGTTGTATTCGTCGTTGTTTGTGGTTATCCTATAAAGACCATTGTCGGAACCTGCCCAAATGTTGTTTGCACTATCTTTTGTAAGTGAGTAGAATGCGGCTGATGCTGCTCCTTCTATAGCAATAGATTCCTTTCCCCAGCCTTGTCCGTCGCTGTTGCCTTTGATTATGTAAAGTCCGTCGGAGGTGGCAGCGGCTAGCCTGTTTTCGTCTATTGAAAGAAGGGAGAATATTATGGTGCGATCAAAAATATGCTTGAAAACTGCTTTTTTGTTGTAATTGCCCATAAAGTAAATGCCGTTGTAAGAACCTACTGCCAAACTGTTTTCTCCGATTTTTTCTACACAGCACGACCAGAGGTTTGCATTTGAACTTACATTCTTGAAAAACAGCTGTTTGTCGGTGCGAATGTCTACAAATCCTACTCCACTGCCAAGCGATGCTATCACTAAGATATTCTCGTCTAATCTTGCTATGTGTGCCACTCGTGAAAAATGCAGCCTGTTGATATCATCGTTGAGCGGTATGCGCTTATAGTCAAATGTTTTGGTGTTTATTTTCCACAACCCTGACCCGTAGCTGCCTACATACACATATTGGTCGTCGACAGCGCAGAGCCCCATAATTAAGCTTGGAAATTCGTTGCCAACCAAATGGCGTACAATGCGTTTGGTCTTAATGTCAGTAACATAGATGCCATCGTTGTCGGTAGCTACCCAAAGCATTCCGTTGCAGAAACACAACGCTGAAACGCAGCTTTGACCTATAATGTTGTCGGTGGCAGATTTATAACCTACATAGTTGAATATTGTCTGTTTGGGATTAAGCACCAATACTCCTTTCTGATAAAGTCCAAGCCATATATTGCCTGAATTATCCACAAATACCGAATGTACTTTGAGCTTGGAATCGTCTAAAAACGGAACCGACATTGTGTAGTGCGAAATTGTCTTTTCTTGGAGGTCGAGAACTTTTAAACCGTTGCCATCAGTGCATGCCAAAATTTTGTCGTCGCCCAGCCAGCGGCAGATAAAGTATGGCATATCTGATTTGCCTTGAATTACGCATTCAAAACTGTCGGTTTCGGCATTGTATTTACACACATCGTTGCCTGAAGTGCAAGCAAACACGTCACCGTCTTTGTTTTTAAACAGGGTGCTCGAAAGAATGTTGCTGTTGTAATTATGTACCGAATTGGCATCTGTGCGAATTAATCCGCCTCTATTGTCGGCAACAAACAGACTGCCATTTGGCGCTTCTACCATATAGTCTACCGGATGCACAGATGTGCGTTGTGGAAGTATGTATGGCTTAACAACTATGTTGCCATTGCGGTCGGTATCTACTGTGCAGGGCGCGTCGCCAAGAGCGATTATGGTGCTGTCTGATAGTTCTATGAAACTTGAAATTGAAAAATGAAAAACATCGCCATCGCTTTGTCGTGCCGGTTTTGAAAAGTTGTCGGCAAGGGGATTGTATACTTGTACGCCTTTGTATGTGCCTACCAAAAGACGTCCTCTACTGTCGATAAAAATGTCGCGTATAAAATTGTTTGCCAATGAGTTAGAGTCTGCATCGTTGTGCCGGTAGACTTTTACCCGGTTTCCATCGAAACAATTTAATCCGTCTTCTGTGGCTATCCATACAAAGCCATATTGATCTTGTATTATTTTGTTTATCAAACTGTTAGAAAGTCCATCCTCGGCGGAAATAAATTTGTACGACTGTGCAAAACAGCCGAATCCCGAGCAGACTAGCAACAGTAATGACAATATTCTATTCATTTTCACTAAAAAACAATTTTCTTTGCAAAGGTACGCTTTATTTTATTAAAACCAAAAAAAATCAGTACATATTTAAGGTGACAATCTGTTGAACATGTATTTTGCCCTCTCTGTTATGTTACATAAACAAAAAAAATGGTAACACAAATGAAACGTAGCAAAAGAAAAATGTAACGCAGCAAAACAATATCAGAGTTTTGCCTTTAAATATCTGCCTGTATACGATGCTTTATTCTTGGCAATTTCTTCAGGCGTGCCGGTGGCTACTATGTTGCCACCGTTTTTGCCGCCGTCGGGTCCAAGGTCGATGATATAATCGGCACTCTTGATTATTTCGGGGTCGTGCTCAATTATTACCACGCTGTTGCCGCGGTCGATAAGTGCGTTGATGGCGTTTAATAGGTTTTGAATGTCGTAAAAATGCAATCCCGTAGAGGGCTCGTCGAAGATAAAGAGCGTGTGAAGGTCTTTTTTCTCCGAGAGTAAAAACTGCGCAAGTTTCAACCTTTGGTTTTCGCCGCCCGAAAGCGTGTTGGAGGTTTGACCAAGTTTTATATAGCCAAGTCCCACTTGTGCAAGGGTTGATAGTTTTGACGTAATTTTTTTTGCAGTGTTGCTATCTTTGTCGGCACCAAAAAACTCAACAGCTTCGGTAACAGACATTTCCAAAACATCGTAAATGCTTTTGTCGCGGTATTTTACATCAAGCACTTCGTCTTTGAATCGCTTGCCGCCGCAACTTTCGCACACAAGGTAAACATCGGCCATAAACTGCATTTCTACCTTTATTACGCCGTCGCCTTGACACTCTTCGCAGCGTCCTCCTGCCGAGTTAAACGAAAAATGTCCCGGTGTGTAGCCCATCTGTTTTGACAACTGTTGTTCCGAAAACAACTTACGAATATCGTCGTATGCGCCTATAAAGGTTACAGGGTTTGAGCGCGACGATTTGCCTATCGGGTTTTGGTCTATGATTTCAACATTGTCGAGCATTTTTATATCGCCCTCAATGCTGTCGTGTTCGCCGGGTTTGATGCCGGTGTCGTTGATGCGTTGCGCAAGTGCAGGATAAAGTATGCCCTTAATCAGCGACGATTTACCGCTTCCGCTCACGCCCGTTACCACTGTCATCATGTAGAGAGGTATCTCAACGTCGATATTTTTGAGGTTGTTCATTCGAGCGCCTTTTATGGTAATGCGTGGCGACGATTTAGGATTCCAATTGCGGCGTTCGGGCACGGGTATTTTCTCTTTGCCCGTAAGATAACGTGCTGTAAGACTGTTTTTTGCTTTGTTTAACTCTTTTATTGTACCTTGAAACATTATTTCGCCACCAAAAACACCTGCCTTGGGACCTATGTCGATTATTTGGTCGGCTGCGCGGATAATGTCTTCGTCGTGCTCTACCACAATAACGGTGTTGCCAAGGTCGCGGAGTTTTTTTAATACGCGGATAAGTTTTTCGGTGTCGCGACTGTGCAGACCAATGCTCGGCTCGTCTAAAATGTAAAGCGAACCTGTAAGGCTTGAACCTAACGATGTGGCAAGGTTGATGCGTTGCGACTCACCACCCGAAAGTGTTGATGATAATCTGTTGAGCGTAAGATAATTAAGCCCTACATCGCAGAGAAATTCCAATCGTGAAATTATCTCTTTGAATATTCTGTTGGCGATTTTTTCTTCTGATTCTGTGAGTTTTATACTGCGGAAAAACTCTAAAAGTTCGTCGATGGGCATGTTTACAAGGTCGCCAATGCTATGGTTGCACACCTTTATATATTGTGCCTCTTTTTTTAGTCGCGACCCATGACATTCGGGACAAATTGTTTGCCCACGATAGCGCGACAGCATTACGCGGTATTGAATTTTGTAGCTTTCGCCTTCAACGTATTTAAAAAATTCACTTATGCCGTATTTGCCGTTCCAAAGTATGTCTTTCTCTTTGTCGGTCAGGTCGATATACGGTTTGTGAATAGGAAATTTTTTGTAATTGGTGCGAATAAATTCGTCTTTAAAACGGCTCATTTGCGGACCGTTCCAACATTTTACGGCATTGTCAAAAACTGATAGATTTTTTGATGGAACAACCAAGTCTTCGTCGATTCCAACCACTCGTCCTATGCCTTGACACACGGGACATGCGCCTATCGGATTGTTAAATGTGAATGTGTAAACGCTTGGTTCTTCAAACTTTATACCGTCGGCTTCAAACCTTGTGCAAAAGCTTTCGCGCACGGTTTCATCGCCCTGAATCTCTATCATGCAGTCGCCACAACCCTCGTAAAAAGCTGTTTGAACGCTGTCGCCCATTCGGCTCATGGCATCGGGACGTGTGCTACTTTTAAATCTATCTATCAGCAAATAAATTTCTGAGTAACGCTCTTTTATATCGTCGGCAGAATCGATGTCGGCAATGTTGATAACAGTTTTTTCACCGTTTTTGTCGATAGCCATTAATCGTGTAATACCCTGAGCCAAAAGCGTTTGCAATTGTGCGCCAAGAGACCTCTCTTCGGGAACAACCACAGGGGCAAGCAACGTAACTTTTGTGCCTTCGGGCAATGATATAATGCGGTTAACCACATCGTCAACTGTATGACGCTTAACCACTTGTCCGCTTATTGGCGATATGGTTTTGCCAATGCGTGCGTAAAGTAGTTTTATATAATCGTAAATTTCGGTAGAAGTTCCAACTGTGCTTCGAGTGTTTTTGCTTGTAACTTTTTGCTCAATGGCAATGGCAGGCGGAATACCTTTGATATAATCCACCTCGGGCTTGGTAATACGGACGAGAAACTGTCGTGCGTATGCCGAAAGGCTTTCTACGTATCTACGTTGACCCTCTGCGTATAGAGTATCAAAAGCAAGGGTTGATTTTCCCGAACCGCTAAGTCCCGTTATTACAACAAGTTGGTTGCGCGGTATTGACAACGAAATATTTTTTAAATTGTGCAAACGCGCACCTTTTATAATAATGCTATCCATTATGTTTTTTACATTTTTTGCAAAAATAACGGTTTTATTGTTATTTATTGGTGGTTTTTGTGTAATTTTGCCAAATGTTAATAAAAAAATAAAATTTAAACGATGATACAGCGTATACAAACAGTTTATTGGTTTTTGGCGGCGTTGATGGCTTGCATGATGCTGCCCTTTGAATGGATGCAACTTATTGTAGCAGATGGCGATTATTCATTTGCAGCTTCGGGTATAAGTAAAGTTGCAGGAAACGCAAGCGAACCCATTGTTAATGGTATTCCTTTGATTATCTACATTATAGCGGTTGCGTTATTAAACCTCGTTATTATTTTTCTTTACAAAAAACGTGTATTGCAAGCGCGTCTTACCACCATTGCAATTCTTTTATCTATAGGACTTTACGCAGTAATAGCCCTTTATCGTTATATGTCGTTTACCGCCGATGTGATATCTTCAAACCTCAACTATCCGTTGCTGTTCCCCTTGGTGTGCCTCTTTTTCGACTACCTTGCCCAACGCAGCGTAATCAAAGACGAAATCAAGGTTCGCAGCCTCGACCGCATTAGATAATTACAGTAGAGACGCGCCATGGCGCGTCTCTCAATTTTGCGTCTTTTTATGGCGCGTTTCTATTTCATCAGACCCTCGTCCCTCACTGCCATCAGCACCGCGCTTGCCGACACTATATAATATTGTTCGTTGTTGAATTTTATTTCAATAGCGCCACTGCGTTGATATACGGCAAGGTCGCCGCGCTGCATTTGCAAGGGGATGAATTTCAGTTTTTTCTCCTTGTTTTTCCATGGTTCGTCGTAATCGTCGGTGGCGGGGATGGGGTATCCGGGTCCCGTTTTGATAACATATCCGAGACTAATTTTGTCGTTGTCGATAACGCTTGGCGGCAAATAAAGTCCGCTTTCGGTCTTCTCCTGAGGGTATTTGGGCTTTATTAGCACCTTGTCGCTCATGATTACGAGCTGATCTAAATCTTTTTCTTTTAAGTTTATGGTCATTTTTGCAAAATTTTTCGGAGCAAATTTATAAATTTGTCGCCAAATTCCTAATCAAAAAATATAAAAATGAGAAACCGTACAGGTCAGATATATAACGACGTTGAAATTACCAACGTAGCCGCCGAAGGAAAGGCAATGGCAAAAATTGATAACATTGTGGTTTTTGTCAAGGGCGTTGTGCCGGGCGATGTAGTGGATATTCAGATTACTCACCGCAGCCGCAACTTTCGCGAAGCCAAGCCGATAGCTTTTAAAAAATATTCCGAACAACGTGCCCAACCATCGTGCAAGCATTTTGGTATTTGTGGCGGATGTGTTTGGCAAAATCTTCCTTACGAACTGCAGCTCAAGTACAAACAGCAGCAGGTGGAGGATGCTTTTAAGCACATAGCCAAAATTCCTATTCCTGAGGTTTCGCCCATTTTACCGTCTGAGCAACAGTATTATTACCGCAATAAATTGGAATTTACCTTTGCATCGTGCCGTTGGCTCACCGAAGACGAAATGCAAGTGCCCGATTCTGAAAAACAATTGCAAGGTCTCGGTTTCCACATCCCCGGACGTTTCGACAAAGTGTTGGATATCAAGGAGTGCCTTCTTCAAGACGACCCTTCAAATGCTATCCGCCTTGCTGCCAAACAATACGCCATCGACAACGGTCTCGAATTTTTTAATCTGAAATCTCAAGTGGGATTTCTCCGCAACATATTGATTCGTACATCGTTAAGCGGCGAAGTTATGGTAATAATGGTGTTTAACGAGGGTTCTGCCGAAAAACGCGAAAAGATGATGGATTACCTCTGCAATCAGTTTCCGCAGATTACGTCCATGAATTATTTTATCAACCCAAAACGCAACAGCGACTATTCCGACCTTGAATCGCATTGCTACCGTGGCAAAGACCATATCACCGAAATTCTTGGAGATCTGAAATTTAAGGTTCAACCTAAGTCGTTTTATCAGACCAATTCAAAGCAAGCATATAATTTATATAGTGTGGCAAAAAATTTTGCCGACCTCTCAGGCACCGAAACCGTTTACGACCTTTACACCGGCACAGGAACAATTGCCAACTTTGTAGCTCGTAATGCCAAGAAAGTTGTTGGTATTGAGTACATTGCCGAGGCTATCGAAGATGCCAAAGTAAATAGTCAAATCAACGGAATCACCAACACTGCTTTTTATGCCGGAGATATGAAAGATGTTCTTACTCAGGATTTTATCAATCAAAATGGATCTCCCGATGTAATGATTATCGACCCTCCGCGAGCAGGTATGCACCCCGGCGTTGTAGAAACAATTCTTGCCGCAGCACCTTCTAAAATCGTCTACGTAAGTTGCAATCCCGCCACACAGGCTCGCGACGCCGCACTTTTGCATCAGCTTTACGATGTAGTTAAGATTCAGCCCGTGGATATGTTTCCGCAAACTCACCATGTTGAAAACGTTATTCTAATGGTAAAACGCAGCCTATGAAAAAACTCCTGTTGCTCATATTGTTTTTGGTGGTTTGGGTTTCTTCTTCCCTTGCTCAGCAGGTTGAAATCTCTGGTACTCAGCAGCGGTTTCCTGGGCGCAATGCAGAACTTTCTTCTGTAAAGGTTAAGATTTCTAAAACTATGACGATAGTGTCGGTAACAGGCAACAACAATGGTTTTTGGATAATGAAAAACGGCAAGTCTGAGAAGGCTTTTTGGACTGAAAAACAGACGAGTGACGCTGTTGGATTTAAGCTTACAAAAGGCGAATATCAGGTATTCCCGAATATCAAGTCCGATGAAAATTCTGCTTCCGTAACCATCAAACTGCAATAATTCAATGCGTTATATTCTGCATATCGACCTCGATACTTTTTTTGTTTCGGTGGAACGTCTGCTTAATCCTGAACTCGTTGGCAAACCTGTGCTCTGCGGTGGCACTTCGGAACGGTCGGTGGTAAGTACGGCAAGTTACGAGGCACGCAAATTCGGAGTCCATTCCGGAATGCCTATGGTTACTGCACGAAGGATGTGTCCTCAGGCGGTGGTGGTTTACAGCGGCCACAAGATATATTCGCATTATTCTCAGTTGGTTACCAATATAGTTGAGGCAGAAGCACCGCTTTACGAAAAAGCATCTGTCGACGAGTTTTACATCGACCTCTCGGGTATGGACAAGTATTTCAACGTGTTGGAATGGAGCCACAATCTGCGTATGAGAATCATCAACGAAACCAATCTTCCAATATCGTTCGGTCTTGCCCCAAACAAGACTGTAGCCAAGATAGCCTCTGCCAAAGCCAAACCTATGGGCGAGATTTTTGTAGATTACAATCATGTGCAAGATTTTCTCGACCCGCTGCCTGTGCAGAAGATTCCTGGGGTGGGGGAGTCCTCCCTGCCTAAAATCAACAGTCTTGGTATTCACACCATCAAAGACCTCCGCTTGTATCCCAAATCGCTGTTTGTGCGCACCTTTGGCAAATATGGCGAAATAATGTGGCAGAAGGCCAACGGTATCGACGACACTCCGCTCTGCACCTACCGCGACCCTAAGTCTATCAGCAACGAAACTACTTTTGAAACCGACGTCATCGACCGTCAGTATCTTATCGACACTATTATATATATGTGTGATGCGCTTTCGCACCGACTGCGCAAACTTGGTAAAAACTGCGTCGGTGTGTCTATAAAACTACGTTTCCCCTCATTCAAAACAGTAGAAAAAAGCCGTCGCATATCATCCACCAACTTTACCGACTCTATTATTTCTACAACGCAATTGCTTTTCAATCAACTATATAATGGCGAACCAATACGTCTAATCGGTGTAAAATTCGACATCTCCGACCAAATTGTCCAGAACAGCATTTTTGATTATTCTCCCAAAAAGCAGAATCTCTACCGCGCCATCGATTCCCTTCAAGACCGTTTTGGTAGCTCTGTAATTCAGCGTGGCAACACCATCTCAACTGATTCAAAAGATGAGGGATCGTTGAAGAAAGATTAATTTACAAACACAGCAAGGTTGTCGTTGTTTTCCTCAGCTGCTTCAATCACATTTTTTATTTTTTCCGAATATTCGTCAGAGACGTTAATAATGTTTATTGCAGTGGGTGTGGTGATTTCATAAAGACACTCATATAGAGCGTCAAGATTGCCGCCGTAATAGTTTGGAAACTCAAATTTCTCAGCTAAATATTTGTGTGTCTCCTCTTTGCCGGAGATGTTTTCAAAGTCGAGATAAATTTTTTTCATGTCAGTATAGTTTTTCAAATGAGTTGTAATGATCTTTGGTATAGTAAATTAGACCGTCGTCACTGAATACAATCCGTTTTGCGTTGCGTCTTCCACCCTCGTAGTCGATATCGCATTCATAATATTGCCTGCCTTTCTTTTTGGGCAGCAACCCTTCAAAATTGCCAAACTTGTCGCCACCTATGCTTTTGTTCGGCGCTACCTCGTTGAGGTTACCCTTCTGACTTATCCATCCGAGAGCTTCGGCTTCCCTTTTGGTGATATAGTTTGGGGGCAGATGGTTGAACGTGTGAATATACAGAGCCACATTGTCCTTGTCGGTATAGCATCCGTCGGCGGTGATTGATTGTGTGATTGTTTCTACTGCCTCTGTGTCCGTTTTTGAATTGCTTTTTGAACCGCATGAAACCATTGTGGCAAAAAACAAAATCGATAATATGTATATGAGCTTCTTCATTATTTTGTATTTTGTTTTCAAAGATACTACTTTTTTTGATATGTGTATTCTCTTTTTACCAAAAATATACTTATTTTTCCTTTCTGTAACATTCTCACATACAGCTTGTCAAAAAAAAATGCGTAAAACTCTTAAAAAAACACCCGAAAAATTTGGAAACGATGTTTAAATGTGCTTACCTTTGCACCCGCAAACGAAAAAAAACGACGGACATTGAAACAAAGTTTAGGTTGGATACGTTAAATAAATTCCCTGCCAATAGGAAACGAAATCT
>JAGCYI010000150.1 GCA_017960885.1 Bacteroidales bacterium | reverse complement strand
TACAAGTTTGAAAAAAAATCCGTATCTTTTCAACAATATTTTTTTAACCTAATAGTACCCAGATATGGCTCAGAAGATAATTACAATAAAGTGTGGCACATTCAACCTGATGAACTTGATGCTGCCCAACGTAGAGATGTACGGATCGATGAAACTCTCGCAGTACGACTTTGACCGCAAGGCGGAGTGGATCAACTTTATGCTCAATCAGATGAACGCCGACGTTATTGGTTTTCAAGAGTGTTTTCATCTTGAGGCAATCGAGCGCATTATCAGTCAGAACAAAAACTATCAGCACGCCGAAGTGGTGATGCCCGGCGAAAACGGCGAACAGCCCCGGGTGGCACTTCTCTCACGCTATCCTATTCAAGATGTGCAGCTGATTGAGTTTTTCCCCAAAAAATCGCTCATAACATTCCAGCAGCGTGGTGAATTGCTTACCCTGCCTTTTAAAACTTTTACACGTCCTGTGCTTAAGGTCAAGGTACTGATTCCTAACTATGGTATCATCACATTCTTTGTGGTGCACTTAAAATCCAAACGTCCAATCTTTTACCAAGGCGAATCGGATACTAACCCCATCGACCTTGCCCGTGCTCAGGTGCGTTCGTTGATGCTCCGTGCCGCTGAGTCGTCGGCAGTGAGGACAATTCTTTGCGACTATCTGCAAGGTCGCGAAAATCCTGTGGTGGTGTTTGGCGACGTTAACGATACCGGCAACTCTGTTACCACGCGTATTATTTCGGGCGAAGTGCCGCAGCACAAGCTTCCCGACGAAGTTAAACGCAATGTTTGGGACGTGCTGCTCTACCACGTTAAGGATATTCAGGCTCGCCGCAGCTATCAGGATTTTTATTACACACACATTCACAACGGTATGTACGAAAGTCTCGACCACATTATGGTGTCGCAAGAACTCGTTACCGAAAACCCGCGCTATACCGGCCGTGTGGCTCAGGTTAAGGTGTTCAACGACCATCTTATCGACCAGACTTTCTCTACCGACAAGCCCGACAAGTACAAGAGCGACCACGGCATTGTTGTCTGCTCGCTCGAACTCGACACCGAAAGGGCTCAACAGTTCAGATAATTTTTTTCTCACAACATGAAACACATTATATTATACACACTTTTTCTTTTAATACTTGCGGGATGCAAGGGTAAAAAACAAGGCGTTGACACTCAAAATGTTTCGCAAATAGATTCTTCAAAATTCGAGGAGGTGGCACCTGCTCCGCAGCCAAAGCCTCTCCCCGTGATTGTGGCTGCCGAAGATACCGCTGCATATTTCAATTTGTTGAAAAACAAGCGGGTAGGACTCACTGGCAACGCTACCACAGTGGCGTTTGGCGGTCATTTGGTAGATTTGCTTTTGGATAAGGGTATCAAAATAGCCAAAATCTACTCGCCAGAGCATGGTTTCCGTGGCGATGCCGAGCCGGGCAAACGTGTGGTGTCGGGCAAGGACGAGAAAACTGGCATTGAGGTGGTGTCGCTCTTTGGCAAAAACCTCAAACCATCGGCAGACCATCTCAAAGGCATCGACATTATGGTCTATGATATTCAAGACGTTGGATGCCGTTTCTTTACTTACATCAGCACAATGCACAATGTGATGGAGGCATGCGCCGAAAACAATATTCCTGTGGTGGTGTTAGACCGTCCTAATCCCAATATCGACTATGTGGCAGGGCCTATCCGCGACAATGATGCCGTTTCGTTTGTAAGTCTCGACCCAATTCCTATTGTCTACGGCACTACTGCGGGCGAACTTGCAAATATGATTAATTACGAAGGATGGCTCAAAAACGGCGTTAAATGCGACCTTACAGTTATTCCTGTAAAAAACTACACCCGCCATACTCGCTATGCTCCGCCTGTGAAACCGTCGCCCAATCTTCCTGATTATCTTGCCATTAGGCTTTATCCAAGTCTCTGCTTTTTTGAGGCAACACAAGTAAGCGTGGGACGTGGCACCGAGCGGCCTTTCACCTCAATAGGCTATCCCGACAGCACTATGGGAGCATACGTTTTCACACCCAAAGATATGCCTGGAATGCAGACCAATCCGCAGCACAAGGGCAAACGCTGCTATGGATATGATTTCACCAATTTCAATCCCGACAGCCTGAAATTCACCCTGCGCTACTTTATGGATATGTACAACAAGTTTCCCAAGCACGATATGATTAACCGCAAGGATTTTCTAAAACTGCTCTACGGCAATGGTTCGCTGCCCACGATGCTCCAACAAGGCAAAACCGAGGAGGAGATTATGGCTACTTGGCAGCCCGGACTCGACAACTATCTGAAAATCCGTGCAAAATACCTTATCTACGACAATTAATCATTCACCAAAAATGTCAAAAACCAACAAACATAAAGTTATCAACGACCCTGTATACGGGTTTATCAATATCGAAAACGAGATTGTTTTCGACATTATGGAACACCCTCTGTTTCAGCGTATGAGGCGTATCAAGCAGCTCGGACTAAGTTGCTACGTATATCCGGGCGCAATGCACACAAGGTTTCAACACTC
>JAGCYI010000149.1 GCA_017960885.1 Bacteroidales bacterium | reverse complement strand
TCGCATCAGAGCCACCGGCGCAGCCCAAGACGGTCAATATCATCCCACCGAGGCGGGATTGTTGATGTTTGGTTACGAGTACGAAATTACACGCCGTTTCCCTCAATATTTCCTTGATTATCAAGAAGATAGGAAAGTTGTCGGAGTTGCCCAATGGAAAGACCGTATCGTCTCATCCTCAGGCGATTGGAGCGGCAATTTGTTTGATTTCGCAATGAAAATCCTGACCAAATTGCAGTCCGACCTGAAAATCCCATTTGTGGTGAAAGGCTTTCAACGTATCGACGATACGCCCTTGCATCGTCTTATGCGTGAGGCTGTTACCAATTGCCTTGTCCACGCAGATTATTATGGACGTCAAGGAATTGTTGTCAGCAAAAACAGCGACGGTTTTGTCTTTGCCAATCCGGGCGGAATGAGGATTCCAACAAGCGAGGCGTTGGCGGGCGGCGTATCAGACCCACGCAATGCCACTTTGCTGAAAATGTTTTCGTTCATTCGTTTTGGCGAGCGTGCCGGTAGCGGTCTCAACGGCATTGTGTACGTTTGGAAAAAGGTTTATCACACTAACCCCGAAATCTTTGTCAAGGAAGAATACGACCGCACATTTCTAAAACTTCCCACCATGGGCAACGAACCCGACGTGGAGGCAATGGCGGAGTTTTACCCTGATGAAGAAGAAACGAATGAAAATGTCACGGCAAATGAGCCTGTAAATGACCCTGTAAATAAAAATGTCACTTTAAATGGCACGTTAAATGACCCGATAAATGAAAATGACCCGATAAACAAAAATGGCACGTTAAATGACACTGTAAATGAAAATGGCACGTTAAATGGCACGTTAAATGACCCGATAAGTGAAGATGTCACGGTAAATGACCCTGTAAATGGCACGTTAAAATCACAAATTGTCGAGTTGATTCGGGTTAATCCCAATATTAATGCCATTCAATTGACAAAACGATTAAATAAGTCGTTACGTCAAATTAGAAGATTTTTATCTGAACTTCAATCCACAGGTATAATCCATCATGTTGGTGCTAAGAAAAACGGTCATTGGGAAGTGATTAACAATCAATCGGATAAATAACTTATATCCCCCAATAAGAACACCCTTTCTCCAATTGCCCTAGCCATTTTTTTGTGGTATTAATAAAAAAAATAATTTTGCGAACATAGGATTCGTAACGCCCTCATATCTTTGCACCGTCAAACAAAGATAAACAACAAGAAAAGGAGGTGTGAATGATATGACATCAAGTTACGAACCCGATTACGAAGATTACAATTCGTGGGAAGACGAAGAGGGTTGGGGTAGTTACGAAGAATATGGTGGTCCCAATGGTTGGGATGATTTTACCATAGATGCTGCATTTGATGGCGACCCCGATGCTGTGTGGAACATCGACTAATCTGAAAAAACTTTTGCGGAGCCATCCGCAGTCCCGCAAAAGTTTTGTATATTTACAACCGATAAAAACTGATAAATTATGAACACAAAACTTACTATAAAGAATTTCAGAGTCTTCGACGAAAACGGAGTAACAGTTGACCTTAAACCAATCACAGTCCTCACCGGCTGCAACTCATCGGGCAAAAGTTCGGTGGTGAAGGCGGCGTTGATGCTGAATGATGTGCTGAGACAATTAAAAAATTTCAATCTCGACACCAATCTCAATAAAATTAAAATTGATTTCACGAAGTATCCCAATAATCTTTTAGGTAGATTCGACAAAGTGTTGAACAATTCTAAATCAGGCAAAATCACGATTGAATATACTATATATTCATATATGATTTCCAAAGATGTAACTGTTTCATTAGAATTTGTTGCTGATATGGAAGGCAAGTTGAACAATGCACGTCTTGATAACTTCAAGGTTAGTATTGATGAAGGAGTTATTTTTTGGTCGGAAAAGGATGAAGAGGCGGATAATAGTCGTCGACAGACTAAAAAGGAACGCTTAGATCGAGAGAAAAATGAAGATACACGTGGAATTGCAACAGATTGGGATTCATTAATGAATGTATATTCTTATAAAGTAAATGCTAATCTTGTAAAAAAAGAGTTCCTTGATTATGCAGTTTTTCGTTGTTTAATAATTGTTGCTTATAACAATTTTATGGATTGGGGGGATTATCAACTTTCTGACGAAAGATTTAAAAATATTAATGCTTTTATAGATGAGGCTTTCCCTGAGTTATCGCAAGAACATCAAATTAGTGATAATCGATTGCAAGATATTGCACATAGTAGAAAAAATAATATTTGTCTCAATACTCAGGATATTAATGTAGTTGAGAGTGTCAAAGAAAACAACTCTCTCTTTTTTATTCCAATCTTAGAAGATTTGGATAAAATTAATAAAGATGATTTTGAAAAATATGTATCTGATAACGATTTTATCGGTTCTATGTCTTCTTTAATTACCTCTGATGGTTATTCCTCCTATACAGATAAATATATTGAGTTGATCTCAGAAACATGTTCTTTATATACCAAAGAAGTTGTAGATAGTTTTATTGCGTCAGATTCATCCAAATTTAGTGAGTTTTTTGCTAAATTAGAGAAAGATAATTTTGAAAATGCCGATTTCCTGAATTTTACAGATTTTTCAATTGTTGATAATCCTAATTGTGGAATTAAAGATTTATGGGAAGAAAAATCACTCTTTTCTAAAACTTACATTATCTTAATGTTTTGGAATCTAAAAATACATCCTGAGAAAACTCCTGTTAACGAACTTAAAACTTCGGAAATGCCTCCAATAGGCACAAAAAAATGGTTTTCGCAGAAATCAGTTGAGATATTCGATAAATTTTTAGATGAATTTTATGACGAATGTATATCTCCATCTTTTTACGGACCAATGACATACATAAGTTCATCACGAGCAACAATCAAACGTCTTTATCAACTTGATCAAAAAGATGATTTCACATTGTTATTGAAAAAGTATATGGAGTCAGAAAAACAGGGCTTTTTTATTAACAAATGGATTAAAAAATTTGGTATCGGAGATAGCATTTCATTTGATATTGACGATGATGGTGTAGGTGTAAAAATCCACATTCACAAAACTCCTGATGATAAAAAAGGTCGTCTTTTGGCTGACGAAGGTTACGGTATTACTCAATTGCTTTCTATTATGCTACAAATCGAAATGTCAAGTATCTCCGATAAGTTAACATTGGCAGTGGAAGAACCTGAAATCCATCTGCATCCAAAATATCAATCATTATTGGCTGATATGTTTGTGGATGCTTTTGACCCCAATAAAGACAGAAATAAAGAAAAGCAACACACTACGAAAAAACATTCAATTTATGCTGATAAATTGGTTGAATTGTATCGTAGTGGATTTGTCAAAAAAAGAGGAATCCATTTCATCATCGAAACCCACAGCGAATATCTTATCCGCCGTCTGCAACTTTTAGTTGCCGGAATTGAAACAGAACAAAAACTTGACAAAAACGATGTTTCGATTTCATATATCTATACCAAAGACGAAGCCGAAAAAGAGAATCAACCTATTGTAAAAAATATTGCAATTTGTGAGGACGGCTATTTGGACGACACATTTGGAAGCGGATTCTTTGATGAGGCTACAAATCTATCACGAAAACTAATGTAAAAAAGGAGGTTGTATGGCAGAGAGATATCGCAAACACGTCTATTGCGAGAAAAAATTTCTCGAACACTGC
>JAGCYI010000148.1 GCA_017960885.1 Bacteroidales bacterium | reverse complement strand
CTTGCTTCGTAAGTGATTTGGTTTGTCTGCGTAGTTTGAGGATTAGTAAGACTATATACAAACGCCTTTGCTTTGGTTTTGTCGTTATATAGCGACATCGACATTTGTTGATTAGGTGAACCCTCTACAACAACATGGGAATAATGAGGTGTCATATTATCGCAAGTAAACAAACCTGCTGCCGACTGCTGAAAACCCAACTGGATTTTGTACAGTTTATATATTTGTGCGTCAACACTTAATGCTGCAAAACACAACATCAATAAGGCAACTAAAATTTTCATAATCAAACGTTTAATATTCCAACATAAACGGTTCCATTCTGCACTGTACGCCTTTCATTTTTTTGATTCTATTGTACTCGTTGAGCAGCGGAGCACACTCTTCGGGAATCTGACTTTCAGGAGCAAAAACTTTGGTTAACAGCAAACTGCGAAGAAGCATATTCATAGAATCATCGTTCATATTTGGAAGAGCAGTAGTAGAATATTCGCTTACGTCGGCAAGTTCGGCAGCAATCTTCAAGGCATCGTTCAACGAACCGAGAGTATCAACCAAGCCAATTTCCAAAGCAGAAGCACCGCTCCAAACACGACCCTGGCCAATGGAGTCCACGTCGGCGGTGGTCATATTTCTGCCCTCTGCCACATGGCTGATAAAACGTCCGTAGACTGTTTCCACGCTCTGCTGGATAACGTCGATCTCGCGCGAATCCATCTTGGTGTACATCGAACCCATGCCCGAATGTTTGTGAGTGCCAACAGTTTCCACGTTGAGCTCATAGTCTTTCAAAAGTTTTTCCACATTGGGAATAACGCCAAACACGCCAATGCTGCCGGTGATAGTAGAGGGCATTGCCACAATTTTGGCGGCGGGACAAGCTATATAATATCCACCCGAAGCGGCGTAACCGCCCATAGAAACCACCAAAGGTTTCTTTTCGCCACAAGCTTTGGCAGCCTGATAAATCTCCTCGCTCTCGGTAGCGCTTCCGCCGGGCGAATTGATGCGGAAAACTACTGCCTTAATATCCTCGTCGTCTTGTGCGGTTTTGAACGCATCGCAAATTTTAGCGGCAGTGATAGAAGTGTTTTCATCGCCAGAGGGGTCGATTTCGCCTTCGGCATAGATGATAGCGATTTTATCTGACTTGGGCTTGTCTTTTTTGAGCGACGAAATATAGTCTTTGAGCGTTACGATATTCAGGTCGTCGTCGGAGTCAACATCTATAGCAGCCTTAATAGAATCCTCAGCTGCCTTGTGCGAAATCAAGCCGTCGATCAAACCAGAATTAACGCAAAAATCAATGTCAGAATAATAAGCCAGATTGTCTACATTGTTATTAAAATCCTCTTCTGAGATATTTTTTGACAAGCAAATATCTTTAGCAAAGATAGTCCAGATATCATTAACCAAAGTTGACATCTGTAAACGGTTGGCATCGCTCATAGAACCTTGCAGATATGGTTCTACCGCACTTTTGAATTTTCCATGACGGATCACCTGCATATCTATTCCGAGACGGTCGAGAAATGGCTTGTAAAACATCGACTGCGATGCTATGCCCTTGATTTCCAAACCTCCCAGTTCGCGCATATAGATTTTTGTGGCGGTGCTTGCAAGATAGTATGTGGCAAGGTCGTAAGATTCTGCCCAGGCATAAATCGGCTTGCCGCTCTCGGCAAAATCTTCGAGAGCCTCGCGGATATTCTGAAGGTTGGCAAAATCGGTAGATATTGAACTAAAATTCAAATAGATAGCTAAAATCTTCTTATCGGTTTTAGCAGCCTTAATACTGCGCAAAATGTCGGTCAAGCCTGTAGTCTGCTCAATGCCAATAGAGCCAGACAGCATACCGTAAACATCGCTCTGAGTAACACTGCGGTCGGTGATAGAGCCATTAAGTTTGAGCTGGAGAACCGATTTGTCTTCGATATTGGTGCTCGACGACATTCCGCTTCCGCCCATCGACAGCATACAGATAAACATAACGAAATATATGCCTACGGAGCAAATCGAGTATAAAAACATCGCTGCAAAGGAGGCAAAAAAATATTTAAAAAACTCTTTCATATTAATTTAGATTTTAACAATTTACTGGTTATTGTCGGCAGCAGGCTGCTGTTTCGGGGCAGAACGAGGTTTGCCGATATTTTCAAAAAGCACCTGATCTAGATTTTCAGATTGGATATTGGTGGCGAGCAGAGTGCCGTCGGGTGAAACAAGAAAACCGCAGGGCATCGCCGTTACGCCGTAGTCTTTTACAGCCTTGGCATTCCATCCGTTGCGGTCGCGCACATGTGTCCACGACAGTTTTTGGTCTTTCACTGCCTGTTTCCAACGCTCATAATCGCTGTCTAACGAGATTTGAAATATAGTAAAATTAGAATGATAATATTTCCAGTAGCAGCGCACAAGGTTTTGGTTGTTGAGGGTTGACACATTGCTCCACGATGCCCAGAAATCTACCAGTACGTATTTGCCACGCAACGACGAGAGTTTTATAGAATCACCTTTTATATTAGGCAGCTTTATTTCGGGAGCCTTGTCTCCTTTTTTAATATTGTCAAAAACCGGAACACCCTGCTCAGTTGATGTCTCGATCTTTTCGATATACTTTTGAAGTTTAGCCACGTGGTAGTTTTCGGGGAAACGCTTGTCCAACGCCTCGGCTACATTTTTAAAATATTGGATATCCTCTTTTGGGTCGAACACCGGCACACGCGGAGCAATATACTGCGACAGGCACACTATCGAAGCCAACGATGAAGGATTTTTAGTGACATAGTTTCGCGAGTAGCTCTTCAAATCGTTTTCGTAGTAATGATAAACCGAATCTAACTGATGTTTAAGACCTTCGAGGTCAGGCACATTGATATTTTGGCGGAAAATATGCCCCAACGAGTCGTTTACCCGCTTAACAATATTCAGGCGTCGCACCATCTCACATATATCCTCACTTTCAGGCGATCCTTTAAGAGTGTACTCGGTGTCGAAAGTCTCTAATTTAGCCGAAAGAGAGATAGATTGCAAAGAGTCGGCCACCAAGGTAATGGCTCGAGGTTCGCTGTTAACGTGAAGCACATAGAAATCTGGTCCCGAAACCTGCGCAGAAAGCACAAACGAACCATCAAGAGAAGTAATCGTGCTGTCGGCAAACTGGTATCCCGCACCGTCAACACGCTTTAAGCATACTGTGTCGCCGCCTTGCGAACCTATAAGGCGACCTTCGATATTAAAATAAGAGTTGTTGTTTTCTTCCCTAACACCGCAAGATGCTACAACAACCATTATTGCAAAAAATAATAATCCGCGTTTCATGTTATCTAAAAAGCAATTATATCGCAAAAATACGAATTGTGTTTGAAAAAAAAAATAAAAATCTTCTGCTGATAATTATTTTCGTAAAGAATTATTACCTTTGGCGTGAAATTTTAAACAAAAAAAATGGATTTTTCAGAACTTATCAAGTACATTTTGCCGGCGCTCATAGTATTAGCGTGCGCATATTTAACTATCAGACAGTTTCTTACACGCGAGGAACAGAAACAAAAGCTCGAACTCGCCATGGGAAACCAGAAAATCATCACACCCCTAAGACTTGCCGCATTTGAGCGTGTCATCCTATTTTTGGAACGCATTAATCCGGGAAATCTTCTTGTAAGAGTGCAGTCGCCTGCCTTGACGGCAAAAGATTTTCACCGTGCGCTAATCACAACCATACGCGCCGAGTATGAGCACAACATGTCGCAACAAATATACATCAGCGACGAATCTTGGGAAGCCGTTCTCACTGCAAAGGAGAGCATTTTGGAACTTGTGAACATTTCGGCACAACGCGTTTCGGCAGACAGCAAGGCTATAGAGCTAAGCACCTATATCTTGCAGATGTTTTCGCAAGCCGACGAAAATCCCATCAAAGATGCAATTGAAAAAGTAAAAGCAGAAATCGCAGAAATTTTAAAATAATCAAATAATGAAAAAACTAATCTACACACTATTACTTCTCATAGTAGCAGGCACAGCACCAGCACAGAAGTATTTCGACAAAATCAAAGTATCCTCATCGCAGGATTCGCTCTGTTATAGCATCGGTTACGTGCTTGCTCAGAACATCATCAAGGAAAACCTCCCTATCAACGCCGACATCATTGGCAAGGCGTTTAAAGACGCTGCCAACGGCTCATCAGCTTTCGACCAAGAAACCGCTGCGAACATTATCGAGGCGTATTACACCGCCAAAACCGAGAAGGTGAAACAAGAACAGCTTAAAATGGCGAAAGAGTTTTTCTCTAAAAACGCAAAAGAACCGGGCGTAGTAACCCTCGAAAACGGTTTGCAATACAAAGTGATAAAGTCTGGAAAAGAAAACGGACTTACTCCCACCGAAGCCGATGCCATAAAAATATATTACGAAGGCAAACTTATCGACGGAACTGTGTTCGACTCGTCGTTCGATAGCGAAGAACCCACCACCCTCACTTTAGACTACATCATTCCAGGTCTTGCACAGGGACTTAAAATGATGAAAGAAGGTGCAGAATACATATTCTACATTCCCCAAGAACTTGCTTACGGCGAATACGAACCGTCGGAAACCATTCCTGCATATTCGGCTATGATTTTCGACGTGGAACTTGTGTCGGTAGAAGTGGGCGCAAACCAAAACAAGGATTATGACGATTCTGACCTTTCTGAAATCATGATTGAAGAATAAACAAACAGAAATATTATAAAGAGATGAAAAAACAAATTATTAAGATTTCGGCAGCCGCATTGTTGCTGTCGGCTATGGTATCGTGCAACAAAAGCGAAACACCAAGTACTAAAGCTGTTCTCAACAACGAGTTAGACACTGTTAGCTATATTTTAGGTAACAACATAGGTAGTCAGTTTTCACAAGGTCTTCCCGAAGTTAACAAAGAAGCATTTTACGCAGGATTCTGCAAGGGTCTTGCAGAGGATTCTTCGTTTGAATTTACTATGGAGGAAGCCGGCATAATCTATCAGAGATTTATGACCAAACGCACCAATGAAATGATGAAAAAGAATCTCGAAGAAGCTGAAGCTTTCCTTGCTGAAAACAAAACCAAAGAAGGCGTTGTTACCACCGAGAGCGGACTCCAGTACAAAATCATCACCCCCGGCGACGGAAAACAGTTCCCTGTTGACGGTGACGAAGTTGAATGTCTTTACAGAGGCACTCTTATCAACGGCAAAGTGTTCGACGGTACCGAGCTCCGTGGCAACGAGCCCGTTAAGTTCAACATCAAATACGTTATCCCCGGATGGACCGAGATGCTGAAACTTATGTCGCTCGGCGAAAAAGTTCAAGTATGGATTCACCCCAAACTCGGATACGGCGAAAACGGCAATTCAGGTATTGAACCGAACAGTCTTTTGATTTTTGAAATGGAACTTCTGCAGATTATCAAACCCGAACCTGCCGCCGAAGAACCCCAACCCAACACAAAAAAGAAATAAATAATATCTAATTTACGAACCTATAAAAACACATTCCTATGGCATTAGAAGTAGAAGGCAAACTTACCCAGTTGTTGGAACGCCGCAGCGGAGTATCAGCCAACGGCACCAACTGGACATCGCAGGATTTCCTCATCGAAATCCCCGGACAATATCCTCAAACTGTAGTTTTCAATGTTTACGGCGACCGCATACAGCTCGACCAGTACCAGATAGGTGAAAACGTAAAAGTATCGTTCGACCTCCGTGGCCGTGAATATCAGGGCAAATGGTACAACACCCTCAACGCTTGGAAAATGGAGCGTGTAGGTGCTGCCGCAGCTCAACCTGCTGCCGGTCAACCCACAACACAGCCTGCAGGTCAGCCCGCTGGTCCTGTTGAGCAACCCGCCGACTCTCCCCAAGGCGACGATTTGCCGTTCTAAAACAGATCTTAATTGAAATGCATATTTTAGGGACGTGCTTCGGCACGCCCCTAATTTTTTATTCCAAAATATTATTCATATATTGGATATACGGTTTCATATAGGCGAGATGGCGCGTTGCCAAATCCTCAAAACCATCGGAACAGAACTCCTCGTCGGTGAATACCTTGTAGGGTGAAAACGACTTGTATCGGATAAGGTCGATATGCTCAAAATCCTTGGGATAACCCTTGGGCGCGGTCTTTAGCTGGTCGTCCATCATCAGGAAGTTGTTCTTAAAATCCTTATGGTTGATGATGCTGAGATACGACTGCGGATCGTTGAAGATAAACCTGCGGATATATTCAAGATTATCCTTCGAGGGGCACCACACACCGCCTGCCACCATACAGTTACCTGGCTCAAAATGAATGTAGTAGCCGGCAAGCTCGCTGTTTTTGCCTCCCCTGCAAACATACACGCCGATATGCGTTTTAAAAGGCGACTTATCTGCCGAAAACCTTATATCGCGATAGATGCGGTAGGTACAGTCCTTAGCCGATAAATGTCCTATGTCGTCGAACTGCGAAATATTTAGTATCATCGCGTCGGCAAACTCGTTGATTTCTTTGTTTATCTCTAAATAAGTATCTTTGTGCGCGGCAAACCAGTCGCGATTGTTGTTGACTTTTAACTGGCTCAAAAAATCTAAAATTCTTGAAACGTCCATTGCTTATAGGGTTGATAGTGAAAACATTATGCGTTGCGGCATTTTT
>JAGCYI010000021.1 GCA_017960885.1 Bacteroidales bacterium | reverse complement strand
CTTTGAAACGGAGTTCACCGACCCAAAACGGTGGGGACGTTGGGCAGAATCTGCCGTTGGTGCGCATATAGTTGGCAACGCCGAAGAAATTGGTTATGATGTATATTATTGGCGTGACAACGACCTCGAAGTAGATTTCGTGCTTGTAAAGGACGGTGCAATCGTTGCATTGGAGGTAAAAAGCGGCTCGCACACAACCAACAAGGGACTACCCATTTTTATGGACAAATTTTCACCTAAAATGGCATTTATAGTTGGCGGTGAGGCTATTAGCATTGAAGAATTCTTACTGATGGATTTGGAACGGTTGTGGGAATAGGGAGGAATTTTTTGTTAATATACTGCCCTTTTGTCAAAAATCAAAAAGATTTTTATCTTTGTAACCTAATAATAATTAATTCTACTATAACAAAACTTATAAACATATTTTATGACTAAAGTCAAATCAAATCCCCTTTACAGATTTCTATCGTGGAGGGTAAGTAAAGTATTATTTACCCAAATTCTAACACTATATTTAATATCATCCTCTATATCGGGATATTCACAAGAGGCGTATGCAGTTTTCTCAGAAGACGGCACTCTTACCTTCTATTACGACAGCAACAAGCCCGAGAGTGCTTTGAATTTACCATCTGAATGGTATTTTTGGCCCAAATATGTGGAAGAATCTGTAACCAAGGCTGTTTTCCACAAATCGTTTGCTGATTATAAACCAACAAGTTGTTGTCGTTGGTTTGCAGGACTAAGCAATCTCACCGTAATTTCTGGAATGAAGGAGTATCTCAATACATCGTCAGTTAAGGATATGAGAAGTATGTTCTCACATTGCAGCAGTCTCACCTCTCTCGACCTATCCAATTTCAATACTAAAAATGTTACGGATATGATGTGGATGTTCTTATATTGCAGTAGACTTCAAACAATTTTTGTCGGTGATAAATGGAATACATCTTCCGCCAAGCATTTTTCGGCTGAGATGTTCTATGGTTGCGAAGTGCTGTACGGTGAACAAGGCTCAGAATGTATGCCAGGCAAAGACAATATAGAATATGCACACATCGACTATGGTGCTACCAATCCGGGGTATTTTACAAAGATTGGAAATATACCCTTTATGCCTCCATTACCGGCTGGAATTCAGCCGTATGCAGTTTATCAAAATGGTGTTTTAACATTCCGCAATGATGACAAATATACAGATAATGCATTTTGGGTTACCTATAAATGGAAACCATATTGGAACTCTATTGCAAGTAACATTTCTGAAGTAATAATTGAACCATCGTTTGCCAACTACAAACCGTTAAGATGCGATTGGTGGTTTGAGGGGTTTAAGAATCTTACCAAGATTCAAGGCTTAGAATATCTAAATACTTCAAATGTTACTGATATGTATGGTATGTTCAGTGGTTGCAGTAGTCTCACCACCCTCGATTTGCCCCAATTAAATACTGAAAAGGTTACGAATATGAAAGGTATGTTCTCATTTTGCAGCAATTTAACCACACTCAACCTTTCCAATTTCAATACTGAAAATGTTACGGATATGGCGCGTATGTTCGAAAAATGCATCAGACTCACCACTCTCAACGTTTCCAAATTCAATACTGAAAATGCTACGAATATGAGTAGGATGTTCAGCGATTGCATCAGCCTCACAACCCTCGACCTCTCAAATTTCCACACCGAAAAGGTTGCGGATATGTGTATGATGTTCAATAATTGCATCAACCTCACCTCCATCAACCTTTCCAATTTCAATACTAATAATGTTACAAATATGGGTGGGATGTTCAGTAATTGCAAACGTCTCACCACCCTTAATATTAGCAATTTCAATACTGAAAATGTTAGTGATATCGGTTATATGTTCACAGAGTGCAGCAGTCTCGAAACCATCTTTGTCGGAGACAAATGGTCTACGTCTTCCACAGAAACCAATAGAATGTTTACTGGTTGCACCTCACTTATCGGCGGCAAAGGAACTACCTACGACGAAAAACACACCGATTCCTCATACGCCCACATAGACGGTGGCACGGATAACCCTGGATACTTCACATACAAGGCCGTTAACAGTGATAAACAATCCAACTAAACTCATTAACTTTGAAGGCGATGAAATCATCGCCTATGGCTATTTATCATCGGCGGCGTTTTTATTTTCTCATGTTTATTTTTTTTAAAAAAATCGACATGACAACCCTATCATGTTGATTGGATAAACATGATAAATCGGATTAGTTTTTAAGTTCTATGCCTTTGGAAAGTAAGTCAAACAAGGCTGTGTTGACGTAATATGTTTCTTTCCAAAGTTTTACGGGGTTGAGAATGCCGGCTTCGGATAATTTTTTCAAATATATGGAAACAGTTTGCCGTTTGGCTATGCCTTTGGTTTCCAACACTTTGATTTTGATATAAGGATGAGCGAACAAAAGATCGGTAAGTTCTTTATAGATATTATTCTGCAAAACTTCCTTAACTCTCAATTCGGTTTCGTTTTTAAGTTTCAAAATTTCCTCTATCTGTTTCAAAGTATACTTGGCAGTCTCCTCCACGGCATTTACCATAAAAATCACCCACTCTGCCCAACTTTCGTGACGAGTAACATTGTTAAGCAATTTATAATAAACTGATTTGTTGGCTATTATATAATGACTCAGATATAGCACAGGCATATCCAAAAGACCTTCTTTAATAAGGTATATGATATTGAGAATACGCCCTGTGCGACCGTTGCCGTCGGTAAACGGATGGATGGCTTCAAACTGATAATGAATCAAAGCCATCTTGACAAGTGAATCCAATTGCGTATTGTCGTCGTTGATAAATTTCTCCAAATCAGAGAGTTTTTCTCGCACAATGGCTTCGGTTTCGGGTGGAGTATATATCACGGTCTTGGTTGACGGATTAGCTATTTTAACACCGCAGACCTTGCGGATACCCTCTTGCGAACCTCTAAGTGTCTGCATTATCTTAATAAGCGTGTTGATGGTAACGATGCCTTGATTTTTGAACAACTCCACACCCTTATAAACTGCCTCTCGATAGAGAATGACCTCTTTGGCTGCGGGATTGGTGATTTTGCCAATATCGTCGAGAGTGGCGCGGTACAAATCATCCTGTGTGGTAACAATGTTCTCTATCTCGCTCGAAGATTTGCTCTCCTGCAATATCACAGTGTTTAAGAGTAGTTCTGGATTTGGCAGACGAAGGCAGCAACCTTTCAATTCAGCGAGAGCCTTATTTGCCTTGATACAAGCACGGAAAATCTCCGGTGTTTCAAGGTCGGTATCAGGAGGAAGCCTCTTTAAATCGTTGTTAGGTATGTTAACATCTTTTATCATAGAGTTTTGTAAATAATGATTCTGCCACAAAGATAGCGTTTTTTTTGCAGACTGCGATTTTCTCATGTCGATTTTTTTCAAAAAAATCGACATGACAACCTTATCATGCTGATTGGATAAACATGATAAAACTTCCCCGAATAAATATTCTCCATTATTGCCAAAAAACTCATTTTATTAAAATTATTACCCTATAAAAACTGCTTTTATTAGAAATATAATCCATAATTATATTTTTACTTGGAATAAGTATCTAAATGCCCCTATCTTTGCATCGTAAAAATAAAACGAGTATTAACCATTAAATGATAAAGAAAATGAGTACAGAAAAGAAATTACATGTAGAGACATTAGCATTGCACGTAGGACAAGAAGCAGCAGACCCCACAACCGATTCAAGGGCAGTTCCTATCTATCAGACAACTTCATACGTTTTCCACAACTCGAAACACGCAGCCGACCGTTTTGGTCTTAGAGATGCAGGCAACATTTACGGACGCCTTACCAACACCACTCAGAGTGTTTTTGAAGAGCGCGTTGCAGCCCTCGAAGGCGGTACAGCAGGCTTGGCAGTAGCATCTGGAGCAGCAGCCATCACCTACGCTTTGCAGAATATTCTCCAAAACGGTGACCATATCGTTGCTGCCGACAACCTCTACGGAGGCACTTACAACCTTATCACACACACTCTTTCTACTCAGGGTATTCAATACACTATTGTTGACTTCTCTGATTTGAAAGCAGTAGAGGCAGCCATCAAACCTAATACAAAGGTGATTTACGGCGAAACTCTCGGCAACCCCAACTCTGACGTGCTCAACATCGAAGGCATTTCTGAAATTGCTCACCGTCACAACATTGTGTTTATCGTTGACAACACT
>JAGCYI010000147.1 GCA_017960885.1 Bacteroidales bacterium | reverse complement strand
TCAAACCTCCGCGCAAGCAACATCGCTATGGACAAAATTGCCACCAAATATATGTGCCAGTCGTGCGGTATCCCCTGCGTAGACTATATGTGGACAACAGATAAGGAATGGTTTGAAAATCACGACGAAATGAAGGCCAAAGCCGAAAAAATCGGTTATCCCCTCATCGTAAAACCCGCCACACTCGGCTCGTCGGTAGGTATCTCTAAGGCTGCCAACGAAAAAGAACTTGAAGCGGCTGTTGACCTCGCTGCCAAATTCACCGACAAAATCATTATTGAGCGTATGGTTCAAAACCTTCAAGAGATAAACTGCTCGGTTTATGGCAGTTACCACGACTGCAAGGCTTCTGTTTTAGAAGAGCCCATCCGCAGCGGCGACATCCTCTCTTACAAAGACAAATATATGGGTTCGTCGTCGGCAAAAGGCGGTGCAAAGGGCGGAATGAAATTTGGCGCAAAAGGTGGCAAAATGGCAGGTGCAAAAGGCGGCTCAGGCTCTATGAGCGACAGCCAGCGCAAATGTCCCGCCGACTTGCCTGAGGACGTTACCAAAAACATTCAATCTCTCGCCATCAAGACTTTCAAAGAGATGAACGCTTCGGGCATTATCCGTATCGACTTTATGCGCAACAAGGAGACCGGCGAAGTTTATGTAAACGAAATCAACGCCATCCCCGGTTCGCTCTCGTTCTACCTTTGGGAAGCCACTGGTAAAAAATTCGTTGACGTTCTCGACGACGTTATCAACGTGGCAATCAAAGAAAACGCCGAAAAACAGAAACTCAAACACAGTTTCGACCAAAACATCTTTGCTATGGGCGGCGGCGCAGGATTCAAAATGGGTGGCGCTAAACGATAAACTGAGACTCTTTTTGGCTATAAATAACAGAGCGTACCTTGAGTACGCTCTATTTGTCTATACCATTTTAACAGTTCTATTGTGTCGGATGGAATATTGCCATATCCCATCATAACAGCCATATCTGCTGCTGCCTGTTCTACCGACACTTTATTAATATGTTGCTCATGCGCAAAGTTGAGAAACTTTATCATGCGGAAGGCGTCGAACCAAGTGAAAAAACGCTGCATAAAAGTGCGGTCGGAGGTGCTGTTTTCTATCATGCCGTCGGTTTGACTGTAAAAATCGTTGGCTATCAGAAACTCCTCTAACACGGGGGCGGTGTCGGGCTTTTGATGGTTTTTGATATTGGATGCCGAGGCAAAGAAACGTTTAAGCCACTCAAACGTGATTGGGTTGTACACCATATATTCGCTCTCGCCGTTGCTAAGTTTGCCCATTGTAGCACCTGTGCCAAATGGAACACGGTCGGAGACACGCGGTGAGGGGTAGACAGCGGCATCGTTGATTTCGCCATACCGTCCGCGGGTGATAATCTTTTCGAGAAAATAGAAATCCTCGCCAGCCTGACGCCTGTTCATTCCTCCTTCGGCAGCGTATACCCAAGCCCTTACCGCAAACGCCGATCCTATGGTGTGGTATGCGTGAGGAAATTTTATATACCGCTGAGCCTCAACAAAATATCGCAGATAAAGTTCGTATTTGGCAATGGCGCGGTACGATGCTTGAGGATATTCTGTGCCTTGCAGCGGATGCTCAAAGTAGATCGACACGCCCTCTTTCTTGGGGTTGGAGATGAAATAGTTTTCGATAATCTTGAGATAGTCGGGGTTGCAAGTGCTGTCGGCATCAAAATTCACAATCACGCCGTCGGGACGTTCAAGACTGTCGAATCGTCTTGCTGCCTCGTCCATACCTATCTTGCGGGCAAAACCCACTCCTGCATGTTTCTTGGGCAGATTAGGTCGGTGAATGGTGTGAATGCGGATGTCGTTGCGGGTGTTTTGTGCCTTTATCTCATCTACCTGGCTGATAGTGATGAGGTTTTGCTGCAATGCTGATTCGGGAGCAGCCTCCGACGAGTTTACCACCACAATAATCTCCACTGGAAATAGGGTAGGGGTGCAGCCGAGCAGCGAGAGGAGCGTAGGACGGATGTCGGGTTCTTTGTAACTCGGAATCACCACAATGGTACGCAGCTCAGGCTCAGGCGGCTCTGCGATATGCGCAGGGTACACCTGGAAACGGCTGTAATATGTATCGAAACATTTCATCGGCACAAAAGTACAAAAAAGGCGGACTAAATTCGCCCGCCTTTATAATTGATGTGTAAAGTATTGTCTGCGAGTTACTTTGTAGCAATAGAATCCAAAGAAGAGATTTCCCCAGATTTATTGTAACGGTTGTTCAACGAAGTAAGTATAATTTGAGTGAGGTCGGCACTCTTGTCGCCGTAGAGGAGTACACCGCCCATAGAGTTGCTTAAAATAAAGCGATATTTCTGGGGAGTGTTATAATCGTCAACGCAGGCTTTGATGCTGTCGTAAACCATACGGGTGATTTTAGCCTGGTCGTCGCTGAGCTCCATCATTTTTTCATCGCGCCACTGGAGCATTCTCTGCTGTTCGATCTGGAGGTTCTGCTGTACTTCCTGAGCACGAGTGGGAGTGATGAGGTTTTTCTTGTACTGGTTTTCCAAATCCATAGCCTTGCGCTCGAGCGATTTCTGCTTGGTTTGAAGTTCCTGTTCCAATTGGTTCTGCTTAGCCATAAGTTGCTTGCTAAGGTCGTTGTACATATCGTAATTGTCTACGAGGCTGTCCATATTGACGTAAGCAATTTCGAGGACAGTGCTTTCCTGAGCGTTGTTTTGGCTGGCGTTGTTGGTGTTGTTGGCGCAGCTCATTACCATAGAACAAGCCATTGCCAATGCGAATGCTTTAGCTGTGTTGAAAATTTTTTGTTTCATTGTTGTCAAAAGAATAATACTGTGTAGTTAAAATACATTTTAAAATTTTTGGCAAATATAGTTGTAAAAAACGTAAAGTTTAAACTTTGACGTAAAAAATTGGTTTTTTAAGGTGAAATCTTTTTTTTAACCAACTAATGTGCTAAATTTGCACCACAAAATAATACCATTATCGAAAATTAATAAATATTTATGGATCTAAAAGGTATACTTACAATCGCCACATATCCGGGACTTTACCGTCACGTGGCACAAGCAGTTAAAGGAATTATTGTAGAATCTGTTGCCGATGGCACCCGCTGTTTAGCATTTGCCACCGCCAAAATTAGCGCACTCGAAGACATCTCAATATATACAACCGACGGCGACACAAGGCTTTCTGACGTATATCGCAGTCTTTATAAAGTGCTCGACGGCAAACCCACTCCGTTTGCTCCTAAAAAAGGTTCTGAGGCAGAAGTGAAAGCTCTATTTGCCAAAGCACTGCCCAATTACGACACCGACCGTGTGTTTGTTTCTGATATGCGCCGCGCATATTCTTGGTACAACCTCCTGCTCTCAAAAGGCTTGGTAGACGACAAAGAAGAACAGCCTGCTGAAGCTCCTGCCGACGAAGCCGCTAAAGCTGATGCTCCTAAAGCTGAGGAGAACGCCGAAGGTATGAAAACCCGTAAGCGCACTAAGAAAAAAGCAACGGCATCTGAAACCGAGCCGAAAGCAAAATAATTTTGAAATCACTTTGTATTAGAATATTGCTTTTAACGACGGCATTGGTTTTACCCTCTGCCGTCTTTGCTCAATCTACCGACTTTTTAGCGCAATGGAGCTCTTCTGGCGCAGGTTGGACAGATTCAAATGGTTTGTGGGCTGAGGTTTCGTCTGATGCTTTTCCAGAAAGCAGCGCCACATATTTCTGCGACACTTCTTCTGTGAGCGGTGCCGACCGTATATATCATTCAATATCAAACCTTTATCCCGAAACTGGCACTGTCAAATGGAATTTTTCGGTGGTTTGTAACGCCAAAAATTCTTCGGTAAACAATTTTAAGATTATGCTCTTTGCCAACGATTCCGTACCAGATAGCGACGGATATTCCGCTTTTGCTATCGGCACGGGTCTTAAAACCGGCATTTATTCTCAACTCTGCCTTTTAAAATATTCGGGCAAAGATTTTGACATTCTTGCCGCTACCGACATTATGTTCGACAATACCAAGAATATCAAAGAGTTGGAGGTGTATAGAACGTCGGTGGGCGAATGGTTTATTAATGGTGAGTCGGTTTATACCGAACCTGAGCCACAGATGTATGTGGCTGATTATATTTCAATTGAATACAAACACTCTGCTACTGGAAATCTCGCTTTTAATATTCTTCCAAAAGAGTTTTCGTTTGAATATACCGGCAACACTATTTCCGCACGATTGTATGATGCTGGTATCACTGGCAAAGGGGAGGTTTCGCTGAGTGTGGATGGACGTCTCAACAAAGAATCTGCATCTGATGCCGCTAATTATTCGTTGAATAGCGCCAATCCCGATTCTGTACGCTTTTTGGGAAATAAAGTGGTGCTGTTTTTCAATTCCGCAGCTTTCAATAGTACAAAACTTACTCTCTCGGCTAAAAATATTACACAGGTTGACGGTTCTAATTTGCCAGATTATCAGGATGTTTTGTATATGCCGTTGTTTGGCGACATTGTTATTAACGAAATTATGTGCGACGTTTCTCCTGCGCCTGCCAATTTGCCAGCTGTTAAATACATTGAGATTTTCAACCCGACTAAATACGATTTCAATTTAAAAAACTGCTATTTTCTTGCTGGTGACTATCAGTATACTTTCCCCGAAACACAAATCACCGCTGGAGAATATGTGCTTATATGCCGTTCCGACAGTCTCGACGCTTATGCCAAAACTGTGAAAAAATTCGACGACTCAAAAATCGTCACCAAAAACAAAAAACTCTCTCTAATTAATCAGGCTGGCAATATTGTTGACTCACTTACATATACCCTCGAAATGTATAACGACAAAATAAAATCTCAGGGTGGATATTCGCTCGAACGTATCGACCCAAGGAATTTATTTATGGTGGAGGGAAACTGGACAGCATCGCGCGACATCGCGGGTGGAACTCCTGGTCGTGTAAACAGCACTCTTGCAACTGTGCCTGACAATAAGCCTCCGCGCATTGTGTCTACATCTGTTATCGACAACAACACTATTAAAATAGTATTCTCCAAAAACATACTTGCTGACGCCTCAAAGGTTTTGCTCAATGGCAAAGTTTCTACAGAGTGCGCCGCAAATCTTAATACCATTACCGCAAAGTTTGCTAATCAGCTCAAAGAGGGGAAGAACACTGTAAAAATAAGTTCCATTGCCGATTTTGTTGGAAACCTCTCTGCCGATACTTCTATCACTTTTAGTTATTATCGCCTTAAATTGGTAAACGTTTATGCGGCAAGCAATTACCAGTTGTGCTTTGTATTCAACAACGATTTGAATCTTACCGACACATCTGGTTTCTTCTTGGGGAAAACATCATGTTCCACAGTAAAGGTTGATGGCGAAAAGGCCTTTGTAGGTTTTGCCAAATCTTTCGCCCAAGACTCTAAGCTCAACGCCTCGGCTGTAGATATTAGAGATATTTATGGCAATGCATTAGACTCGGTGTCAAGCACATTTGTATATCACAACACCGAACGTTTCGACATTCTCATTACCGAAGTCCTTTTCCATCCTCTTTCGGGTGAAAAACGCTTTTTGGAAATTTACAACAATTCGCCATATCCCATTCCACTAAACCAATATTCCATAGTATTCTACGACAACAAGGGCGAGAGAAAACAATCGATTGTAAATACCGAATATCTGCTTCAACCACAGCAGTATGCAGTTATTACTCCCGATACCGCCGGCATTCAAGAACGTTATACCTGTGGAGGATTGATGATTCAGCATTCTAAACTCCCTGCATTTGACAACACTAGGGGAAGTATTGTATTGCTCAATGCTTTCGGTGCAGTTCTTGATTCTATGATTTACGACAAAACAGAATCTAATACTTTGGAAATCAATGTGCAAGGTGTATCGTTGGAGCGTGTGGGCTTTAATCGCAACTCTACCGACCTAGCGGCTTGGAAATTTGCTACATCTGCCGCCGACTATGCTACACCTGGATTGCCAAACTCACACACAGAGTCATCTCCTTCTAGCTCATTGTCTAACTCGGTAACCATTGTAAACGAGCTGTTTACTCCCGATGGCGATGGGTACAACGATGAGGTGGAGATAGTGGTATCATCATCAAACGACGACACCGCCGCCGATGTGTCAATCTATGATTCAAACGGTGTTCACCGCTGTACTTTGGCCACTCGCACCAATATCGGCACTTATGCAAGTTTCTTTTGGAATGGAAAATCAGACAGTGGAGATTATTGCCAATCAGGTATTTATGTCGTATACGTAAAAACCATTTCGCCAAACGGCAAAACCAACGTATATAAAAAGGTGTGTGTTCTGAATAGAAAAAAATAATCAGAACGCATATTATCGTGTGCAGAAATCTATCCTAATCCCCAGTTTGCTCTGTCGAGACTGCGATACGTTATCGCTTCGGCTATGTGTGCGCTCGATATGTCCTCTTCGCCAGAAAGGTCGGCAATGGTGCGAGCCACTTTTAAAATGCGGTCGTAGGCGCGAGCCGAAAGCTGGAGTTTTTCCATCACGTTTTTAAGCAACGCGAGGCTTTGTTCGCTCAGTTGGCAGTGTGCGCGTATCTTTGCCGATGTCATCTGGGCGTTGCAGTGAATAAGCGGACTATCAGCAAAACGTTTCTGCTGAATTTCTCTGGCGGCAATCACACGCCGGCGTATCTCTGCGCTCGACTCTGACGGCGCCTGCACTGATAACTCACGAAACGGCACAGGAACTACTTCTACATGAATATCGATACGGTCTAATAGCGGACCAGAAATGCGGTTGAGATATTTCTGCACCTGCGACGGAGAGCATACGCACTCTTTTTCGGGGTGGTTGTAGTATCCGCAAGGACAGGGGTTCATCGACGCCACAAGCATAAATCCAGCGGGATAGTTTACTGTGAACTTGGCTCGCGAGATGGTGATTTCACGGTCTTCAAGTGGCTGACGAAGCACTTCTAGCACCTGACGTTTAAATTCGGGCAGCTCGTCTAAAAATAGCACGCCGTTGTGAGCCAGCGAAATTTCGCCCGGCTGCGGATATGCGCCTCCGCCTACAAGGGCAACGTCGCTGATGGTGTGGTGCGGACTGCGGAACGGACGAATTGTCATAAGTGCCGATCCAGAAGGCAATGTGCCTGCAACTGAATGTATCTTAGTGGTTTCTAATGATTCCCGAAGGGTAAAAGGAGGCAAAATAGAGGGAATACGTTTTGCCAGCATAGTTTTGCCTGCACCGGGAGGACCTATCATAATCACATTGTGACCTCCTGCCGCTGCTATTTCGAGGGCTCGCTTTACGTTGGTCTGTCCCTTGACATCGGCAAAGTCGAGGTCTATAGTGTCGAAATTATCAAAAAACTCCTTCCGTGTGTCGATAACGGTGGGTTCTATGGAATTTTCACCGTTGAAAAAATCAACCACTTCTTGGAGATTGTGCGCTCCGTAAACTTCAAGGTCGTTGACTACGGCTGCCTCTCGGGCATTTTCGGCAGGAAGGATAATGCCTTTGAAATTTTCTTTAACGGCTTGAATAGCAATTGGCAAAGCACCTTTGATGGCTTTGATAGTGCCATCGAGCGAGAGTTCGCCAAGAATAATGTATTCGCCTACTTTTTCTGAGCTTATCTGTTCCGATGCAGCGAGAATGCCAATGGCAATCGGAAGGTCGTATGCGGAACCCTCTTTGCGAATGTCGGCGGGTGCCATATTGATAACAATTTTGCGTCCTGGCATATGGCAACCTACCGATCTGAATGCCGATTCTATACGCTGCTGACTCTCCTTTACTGCGTTGTCTGGCAGACCTACCATAAAGAATGCCATTCCCGGAGAAGCATCTGTTTCTACCGTTACTGTCAGTGCATCGATGCCGTGCACCGCACTCGCGTAAGTTTTTACTAGCATCTGTTTTATGTTTTTGATGAATATGTTTTTCGCAAATATAAAAAAAATTATTATAGCGGTATATTTGATGTTAAAATTTTAACCGTCAGGCACAAAAAAAGAGGCTCCCGTGCGAGAGCCTCTTTTTTAATTATCGATAGGAAAGATTATCTTCCCATATACTCCTGCCAAGATTTGATGGCAATGTCTTCCATGTTTTTCTGGCAGAATGCGCTGATAAATGCCTTGGCAAGACGTGCGTTGGTCATCAACGGAATGTTGTGGTCGATGGCGGCGCGGCGGATCTTGTAGCCGTTGGTAAGTTCGCGCTTGGTCTGGTTTTTAGGAATGTTGATAACCAAGTCGATTTTGTGGTCGGCAATTGCCTGCATAATGTTTTCTCCACCCTGTTCGTCGGGCCAGCAGAGAGTTTCAGATTTGATACCGTTTTCGGCGAGGAACTTGCTTGTGCCAGCGGTAGCAAAAATCTTCACGCCCTTGTCTTGCAACATTTTGCAGGGTTCGAGAAGGTCAACCTTGCCTTTTGCGTCGCCCGAAGATACGAGTACGCCCTTCTGAGGAATGGTGAATCCTACCGAAAGGAGCGCGTTCATAAGAGCCTCGTTGAAATCGTTGCCAAGGCAGCCAACTTCGCCGGTCGACGACATATCCACACCCAACACTGGGTCGGCCTTGTGCAGACGGGCAAACGAGAACTGCGAAGCTTTAACGCCAACGTGGTCAACGTCGTAGGTAGACGAGTCGAGTTTTTCAACAGGTTCGTCGAGCATTATCTTGGTGGCTGTTTCTATGAAGTTGCGTCCCAAAACCTTGGAAACGAACGGGAAACTGCGCGATGCACGGAGGTTACATTCGATAACCTTTACGTTGTTTTGTTTTGCAAGGTACTGAATGTTGAAAGGTCCGCTGATATTGAGTTCCTTGGCTATCTTCTTGCTTATCTGCTTGATAGCGCGGGCGGTGGCAAGGTAGATGTTTTGTGCGGGGAATACCAATGTGGCGTCGCCCGAGTGAACTCCTGCAAACTCAACGTGCTCTGATATAGCGTATTCGATGATTTCACCGTTTTTGGCAACAGCGTCGAACTCTATCTCCTTGGTGTTCTGCATAAACTGCGAAACCACAACGGGATATTCCTTAGACACCTTGGCGGCAAGTCCGAGAAATTCGTGCATCTGCTCTTTGGTGTAGCAAACGTTCATTGCAGCGCCCGAAAGCACGTAAGAGGGACGGATAAGCACGGGGAAACCAACCTCGTCGATAAACTTGTCGATTTCGTCGTAACTTGTAAGAGCCTCCCAGCGGGGTTGGTCGATACCAAGTTGGTCGAGCATAGCAGAGAATTTGCGGCGGTTTTCGGCACGGTCGATAGATATGGGCGATGTGCCGAGAACAGGAACATCCTGACGGTAAAGCTTCATAGCCAAGTTGTTAGGAATCTGTCCGCCGGTAGAAACTATCACGCCTTTGGGGTCTTCGAGGTCGAGAACGTCAAGCACGCGTTCAAACGAAAGTTCGTCGAAGTAGAGGCGGTCGCACATATCGTAGTCGGTGCTGACAGTTTCGGGGTTGTAGTTGATCATTATCGACTTGTAACCCAATTTGCGTGCTGTCTGAGTAGCGTTTACAGAGCACCAGTCAAACTCAACCGACGAACCAATACGGTATGCGCCAGAGCCGAGCACCACGATATTTTTGTCCTTGCGGTAGTCGTAGCTGATTGAGTGCTTGTCGGCACCGTAGGTCATATAGAGGTAGTTGGTGAGTTCGGGATGTTCCGAAGCCACGGTGTTGATACGGCGAACGATAGGAGTGATGCCCTGCTGTTTGCGGAGAGCGCGAACACGCAACTGCTCTTTCTCCATATTTCCGCTCGGATTTTCAACAAAACGTGCAATTTGAAAATCGGAGAATCCCATACGCTTAGCCTCTTTCATTACCTCGGGAGTAATATCCTCGATGGTCTTAAATTGTCCGAGAACTTTTTCGTAGTCAACAATATTTTTAAGGTGTTCGATAAACCACTTGTCGATTTTGGTGAGGTCAACGATACGCTCCACGGTGTATCCTTTTTCCAAAGCCTTGGCAATGGCAAAGATACGGAGGTCGGTGGGATTTGCAAGTTCGTCGTCGAGGTCGGGGAATTCGAGGTCGTTGTTGCCAACAAAACCGTGCATACCCTGTCCAATCATACGGAGACCCTTCTGCATAATCTCCTCAAACGATTTACCGATACTCATAATTTCGCCTACCGACTTCATCGACGAGCCAATGTGACGGTCAACGCCAACAAACTTGCTCAAATCCCAGCGAGGAATCTTCACAATCATATAATCAACCGACGGGGCCACGTAAGCCGAGTTGGGAGTGCCCATTTCGCCAATCTGGTCGAGCGAGTAGCCGAGGGCGAGTTTCGCAGCCACAAAAGCCAACGGATAACCCGAAGCCTTAGAAGCCAAAGCAGAACTACGGCTGAGGCGGGCATTGATTTCGATGATGCGGTAGTCGTTGGTAACGGCGTTGAAAGCAAACTGAATATTACATTCGCCTACGATGCCGATATGGCGGACAACCTTGATAGAGATTTCTTGCAGCATTGCAATCTGCTCTTGGGTGAGCGAGATAATGGGCGCAACCACAATACTTTCGCCGGTGTGAATGCCGAGCGGGTCAACGTTTTCCATAGGAACAACGGTGAAGCAATGGTCGTTTTTGTCGCGGATAACCTCAAACTCAATCTCTTTCCAGCCTTTGAGCGACTCCTCTACAAGAATCTGCTTAGAGTAGGCAAGAGCGCTTTCGCAGAGTTCCTTGAACGATTTTTCGTCGGGACAGATACCTGAGCCCAAACCACCCAAAGCGTAAGCCGAGCGAACCATAATCGGGAAACCGATGCGGTGAGCCACTTTGAGAGCGTCTTCCATATTCTCCACAGCTTGCGAAACGGGAGTCTTCGCCTCAATTTCGTTGAGTTTCTTTACAAAGAGCTCACGGTCCTCGGTAATCATGATAGCGTCTACCGATGTGCCGAGCACCTTTACGTTATATTTTTCTAATACGCCCGAAAGATAGAGCTGTGTGCCGCAGTTGAGCGCAGTCTGACCACCGAAAGCGAGCATAATGCCGTCGGGGTGTTCCTTCTTGATGATTTCTTCTACAAAAAACGGAGTGATGGGCAAGAAATACACCTTGTCGGCAATACCGTCGGTTGTTTGGATTGTGGCTATGTTGGGGTTTATCAGCACGGTAGATATACCCTCTTCGCGCATTGCTTTAAGAGCCTGACTGCCGGAATAGTCAAATTCGCCGGCCTGTCCGATTTTCAACGCTCCCGAACCTAATAGGAGCACTTTCTTTAAATCTTTCATGACGATTATTTTAAGTTTAATTCTTTATTCCTTTGTTATAGCGCAAAAAAAATGCGTTAGCCAAAAAAACTAACGCATCTTTTTGCCTTCTTCCAAGACAAAAAACAATTCCTAT
>JAGCYI010000146.1 GCA_017960885.1 Bacteroidales bacterium | reverse complement strand
ATGAAACTGTTTGGCTTACTCAGCAACAAATGAGTGAATTATTCCAAAAAGACAGAACTGTTATAACACGCCATATCAACAACATATTCAAAGAAGGAGAGTTGGACGAAAAAAGCAATGTGCAAAATTTGCACTTTCCTTTTTCTGACAAACCCATCAAAGTTTATAATCTTGATGTTATCATATCGGTAGGTTATAGAGTTAAAAGCCAACGTGGAACTCAGTTCCGCCGGTGGGCACTTAGAGTGATAAAAGAATACCTTTTAAATGGTTATGCCATCAACCAACAATTAATTGCTATGCAGCGGCAGATAGATGCGCGTTTTGAACGTCAGGACAACCGTATGCTTGCCATTGAAAAAGAACTTGCCGACCATCGTGATAAAATTGATTTTTTTGTCCGCACAAATATGCCACCGGTGGAACAGGTGTTTTTCAACGGACAATTTTTTGAGGCTCGGTCGCTGTTAGAGCGTATGGTTAAAACTGCGCAAAAACGTGTTATAATTATCGATCCATACATTGATGCCGTTAATTTTGAGATTCTTGATGTAAGACAGAAGGGCGTTTCGGCAGATATTTATTCAAACAATGAGCATACCACCTTGCGCAACACTCACAACGCCGCCGCTAACGTAGAACCAATCAACACACATCTATGGTCTACCCCTTCGCACGACCGTTGGCTGATTATCGACGACAATCTTTTTCTTTGCGGACATTCGTTAAAAGATATGGGAAAGAAACTCACAGCCATAATGCTTATGGAAACAAAGCCGGAGGTAATTTTGAATGTGATAATGTAATAAAAACAACGGAAAACGTTCCGTATTTTCAGCGTTTTCCGTTGTTAATATATTCTATCTCGCCACCACATACTTATGCAGCGTACTCCTTACAGCCCCCTTTCCTGCAAATAATTCCTTTACCATGCCTTCGATTTTGTCGCCTAAGCCGGCTTCGTAGAGGTCGATGGCAAATACGTCTTTGCGGCTGTAAAGGTTTTTCAATGCACTCCAATCTTGATCGGGCTTGCCAATCTCCAAGGGTGCCACAATAGACTGCAACTCTTCGAGCATCGGGTCGGGTGAACAGTCAAATGGTGTGCCGTCGTCTTTTATGCCTTTGAGGTAACGGGCATAGCCTGCCAATACCAAAGGAATAAGCACAAGGTTGCTCTTATCGAGACCACGGGCGATGTACTTTTTGAGAGTTTCGCCAAAGCGGATGGGGAGTTTCTGACTTGTGTCGGTGGCGATACGCTGCGGAGCATCGGGCATAAATGGGTTGGGCAGACGCTTGTTGAGCACTGCGCCGATAAACTCGTAGGGGTTCAAAACACCCGGGTCAACCACTACCGGCATTGCCTCCATATATCCGATTTTCTGGATAAATGCACGCAGGTCGTCGTCTTTCATTTCGGCACTGATGAGCGTATAGCCCAACATACAGCCATAGATTGCCATTGCTGTGTGGAGCGGATTAAGGCAGGTTGTTACCTTCATTGTCTCCACCTTGTCAACGGTTTCGCGAGTGGTGTAGAGTGCGCCTCCCAAATCTAGCGGAGGACGGCCGTTGGTGTAATTATCCTCAATAACAAGATATTGCACCTCTTCGGCGTTAACAAACGGAGCGGTGAAGGTGTGCTTTTCGGTTTCGATGTAATTATTGTCCTCAAAACCGTCGGCAGCCAAGAGTTCCTTTACCTTTTCGTGCGGACGTGGTGTAATCTTGTCGATCATCGACCACGGGAAGGTGATGATTTTCTCGTTTTTCAAATAGTCTACAAAAGTCTGAGGAACAAGACCATCCTTTGCCCAACGTTCTGCGTATGCAAACACGCCGGCTTTCACCTTGTCGCCATTGTGCGAACAGTTGTCCATCGACTGAATTGTCAACGGGTATGCGCCTGCCTGCCAACGCTCAAAGAGCAGAGCCGTAACCTTACCCAAAGCGAATACAGGTTTGAGTCCGCGAGCAAGGTCAGCCTCGTTGAATGAGTAACCTTTCTCGGTGATGGTGAACGAAATCATCTGCAAGGTGGGGTTCTTGAAGATTTCTACCAAGCGGTTCCAATCGTTGAACTGCGGGTCGGCTTTGAGAGCCTCGGTAACGCTTGCAATCACTTTCTTTTCGATACTTCCGTCGGAACAGAGGTTTACACAGAGCGAGAGGTTGCCGTAAGGAGCGTATGCCTTGTCGATAACCTCAAAGTCGAATGTCTCAGCCACGATAACGCCACGGTCGTATTTGCCGCTATTGAGCGCGTCGTTGAGAATGGCTGCGGGAAAGGCGCGGAAGATGTTTCCACCGCCAAAGTGTACCCAAGTAGGCTCTTTGGCGGTCTTCTCACGCAGTGCCTTGATGTCAAATTTAGGGAGTTGGTAGCCTTTTTGCTCCCATTCTGCGGCGTTGAATGTGCCGTTTAAAATATCTGTTAGTTTCATATTAATCAAAAAATCCGGGTTGTTTGTATTCAATTCCTAACTCACGATCCACTGTGGCGAGGAT
>JAGCYI010000145.1 GCA_017960885.1 Bacteroidales bacterium | reverse complement strand
GGGCACCACCTCTTCCCATCCCGAACAGAGAAGTTAAGCCCGCTTGCGCCGATGGTACTGCGCCACAATGCGGGAGAGCAGGTAGCCGCCCTACTTTAAGAGTCCTCAGCCTTACATAAGGCTGGGGATTTTTTTTTGTATATTCTTTTGTTGTAAATTTTCATTTTTTCTATTCCGAAATAGTGTTATTTGTTATTATTGTTTATTTTTGCGATGATTAATTTTAAAATTACGACAAGATGAAAAAACTTTTAGCATTTGTTTGTGCCGCATTGATGTTTGTATCATGCGATGCTCAAAAAGAGAAGGCTCTCGTTGTTTACTACTCGCAGAGCAACACTACTAAAACCCTCGCACAGGAAATTCAAAAACAACTTGGTTGCGACATTGCTGAAATCGAGTGTGTTGATCCCTTTACTGGCGATTTCGGCGCTGTGGCTAACCGTTGGCAAGAAGACCAGAAGGCTGGCAAACTTCCCGAAGTGAAACCTCTTTCTAAAAACATCGGCGACTATGATGTTATCTTCCTTGGATATCCCATCTGGGGCGGCGTTTACGCTTCGCCAGTGGCTTCTTTCTTGAAAACCGCTGATTTTAACGGCAAAAAGCTTGTTCCGTTCTGCACATTCGGCAGCGGAGGTCTCAACACCAGCGTAGAGGAGCTGAAGAAGAATATCAAAGGTGCGCAAATTCTTGAAGGCTATGGCGTGCGTCAGGCTCGTATTGCAAGTGCTCCTGCTGAGGTTGAACAGTTTTTGATAAAGGGAGGTTTCGTTAAAGGAAATCTTATTCAGTTGCCCGATTTTTCTGCTCAGAAAGAGTGTACCGACGCTGAAAAATCTATCTTTACCGAGGCAACTTCTAGCTATTCTTTCCCTCTTGGAACACCCACTACTGTTGGACAACGCAATATCACCGGCGGTGTTGAATATCTCTACAATGTAGAAGGTCAGGGCGGAGCTAAAACCCAGATCTATGTTATAGTGATGGATGGTCAGAAACCCGAATTTACTCAAGTTGTAAGATAGTTGTTGGCTATTTAATAAAAAAACGCAGTCTGAATGCAGACTGCGTTTTTTTTATCGGTGTACTTTTATCTTAGATAGCTGGTGATGCGAATGATACTGTGGCCTCTTTGTCGTTAACAGAGATGCTGCATTCACTGCCGAGTACCAGTGGTAGATTTTTTGTGTCGTGACCGTTGGGATAGCCGTATACTATGGGAATATTTAGTCCGCCAAAATATTTGGCAATGATGTCTGGCAATGGAAGGTCGTTGCCTTGATTGTTGTTGATAAATTCTCCAACAATCAGTCCCTTGAGGTCGGTAAGCTTGCCCGATTGCTGCAGATTAAGCAGCATGCGGTCGATAGAGTAGTTAGCCTCGCCCGTGTCTTCTATAAATAGGATTGCGTCTTTGGTGTTGAGGTCAAATGCTGTGCCGCTGAGGCTATATATGATCGACAGGTTTCCTCCAACGAGACGTCCTTTCGTAGAACCCTTAACGCACGAAGAGTTTACGGGTAGTTTCACTGTTTTGGGTTGATTAAATAGGGTGTTCTGCAACTCGGAGTTGCTCTCTTTGTCGTTGTTGAAACCGCGCATCATAGGTCCGAGAATTGATTCGTAACCCATATTGCAAAGTGTTATGTGCAAAGCTGTTACGTCGCTGTAGCCGATAATCCATTTAGGATTTGTTTCCATTGCCGACCAATCGATATATGGCAGCATCTGTGCAGCTCCGTATCCGCCTCGTGCAAAGAAAATGGCTTTTACATTAGGATTGTCGAGCGCCTTTTGAAAACCAGAAACTCGGTCGCCGAGCGCACCTGCATATCGTCCGTCGCGCAGGTAAAGGTTGTCGGCTTCAACTACTTCTAAACCCCAAGATTTCAAAATGTTGATGCCTTCTGCAATATCGTCTTCTGTAACATAGTTGCTGGCAGCACAAACAGCTACAAGGTCGCCCGACGACAATTGTGCCGGTTTTATGTGCCTTGTCACAGGTTGCTGGTCTTGTATGATAAATGTGGGGTCGAATGTGTAGTTGTTGACGATAGTTGTATCTACTTGATAAACAATTATATCGTCATCTTTGTGGCAAGCTGAGAAGAGCATCGCCGCTGTTATTATGGCTATGAATTTTTTCATCTTCGTTTTTATAAAAAAACCGCCCAAATAAGTTTCGGACGGCTTTTTGTGATTGAAATAAATCGTTATAGCAGCGAGTCGATTTTCTGTTTCAACGCGCTTTCTGCAATTGTTCCAACGTGACGGTCAACAACTTCACCGTTTTTGAAAAAGAGGAAATAAGGAATATTTCTAACGTTGAATTCCATTGCAAGGTCTTGGTTTTCGTCGGTGTTGACTTTTGCAATAAGTACTTTGCCGTCGTACTGTTCTGCCACTCTGTCGAGAATAGGAATCATACTGCGGCATGGTCCGCACCACTCTGCCCAAAAGTCTACGAGAGCAACGGGAGCGGCTTTGGTTTTTTCTGCGAAGTTGTCTGTTGAGAGATGTTCTACTGCCATAGTGTTTTTATTTAGAGAAATCGATAATTTTGTCGCGGTATTCGCTCAAAAGTATTGTGAGCGAGTTGATAGAGCCTTCGATTTCGTTAAGGTCGAGGTTTTCGATCTGCAGGGTGTCGCGGAAAATGATTTCGCCATTTTCGTTGAGGGCGAACGCTCCGTGTATGATGTCGCGGTTTTTCTGCAACAGTTGTTTGTATACGTCGAGATTCTCGTTTTTGATTTTGAAAAGGGGTTGTTCGAGAATAACGATGGGGTCGGCACAAACAACAATCATATTAACAATGCCTTCTTCGGGTTTGCTGATAGTGAATAGACCTGTTTTTTCGTCTTCGTTGACGATTGTGTATTCAAGGTCGAGCAGGTAGTTTTTAACTTTTGTGAAATTTACGTCCATATTAGGTATGTTTTTTTGTTATACTAATTAATGAGTTCCCAAATATACCGCTTTTTTTGCAAAAGTCAAATTTTTTTGCAATTTTTTTTGTGTTCGGACTTGATTTTTATGGCTTGGAAATGTAATGATGTGGGCTGTAAATGTTTATAGGAAGTCGGGGCAGAGAGATTCGAACTCTCGACCTTCTGCTCCCAAAGCAGACACGCTAACCGGACTGCGCTATGCCCCGAAAAATTGTTGTGATTATTAAAAAAAAAGAAGCGGAGAGGGAGGGATTCGAACCCCCGGAGGTGTTACCCTCGTCGGTTTTCAAGACCGGTGCATTAAACCGCTCTGCCACCTCTCCTTTAAAAACGGTGCAAAGGTAGGTACTTTTTAGGTTACCGCCAAATCTTTTCACCGTTTTTTTTATAATTTAATTCATTTTTTTTATTATACTTTGTATAAGAGAATGTTACAGCTTAATATTATCAAGTACATTTCGGTAATATTTCTCTACTTCGCTCCATTTGTAGTAGGGAGCTATGTTGCTTTGTAATGGAAGCTTTACTTCTCTTTCGTTCAGAAGCACCTTTACCAAAATGTCGGACGATTTTGGCGAACGGTAGAATATCATCTGAAGGTTTCCTGCCATGGGCACAATTTTGTAGTCGCATACGTATTTGTAAAGCTGTGTAAGGTCAGAATCGTCGGCGGTAGTGCCTTCTAACTGCATCAGGCTGGCAAGCGGCATAAGTCCGGTGTCGTGTCCGAAACGTAGTGTGGCTGTTACGCCGTTGCCTGCGATGGCTTTGTCGGCTTCGTCTAAGAAGTTTTTGAGAAGGTTGCGGCCGCATTTTGCACCGCGGCTGTTGGCATAAGTGCAGTTTCCAAAGTTTGCGTACCAGTAGAGGTTCGACAACTGCCAATTTTCAAACAATTCTTCTGGTGTGAAGAAATCGCTGAAATCGAAATCCAAATCACTGATGTCCTGCATATTGCAGTTTACTTCAAATAACTTGCTTACAAAGTGGTCGGCTTTTAACTTGTTTTTTACATACTCTTGGTCGGAGAATATTTCGTTGATTATTCTGTCGTTGTGAGTGCAAGCCTCTCTGATTTTAGCGTCGGCGGCTTTGTAGGCGTCGTTTTTGAGCTTTGCTGTAACTGAGTCGCGTTCCTCGTTGTTGATGTAGAACATTATGCGTCGGCTCGACTCGGTTTTAACCTTGATGCCAGGGCGTAGTGAGTTCACTTTCTGCAGGAAAGCGTCCATGCTCATAATTACACGGTGCGATGTGGATGATTTTACATCAAGCAGAGCGTTTGGACCGAACACCTCGGGGAAAGATTTCACCATGCGTTCGGCAATGGCTTGATGCTGGTCGAATCCTTTTTGAGTGAGGTCGCCAGCACGTTCGCGTCCATCTGCGTAGAGGGCATCGATGCGTTGTTTAAGCTCTTTGCCTCTGGGGGTTAGGGCGTTGGCTTCGTCGGCGGCTTTCATCTGATTGTACAGCATTATGTAGTCGAATGCAGTGTAGTGGTAGCGTGAGCCGTGCCGCCCGTAGTGGCTGATATAAAAAGGTGTGTAGCCTTTGGGAGCAGGAGTCTGTGGTTTAATTTCCGGATTATAAGCCATATTGTTTCCGCCCATTCTAAGCGGGTTGGCCATCATCTCCTCTTTTGTTGTCTGAGCCTGCAATGCTGTTAACGGCAAAAGGCATAATGCAAGTAGTGCTAATTGCTTCATATTACTATTTTTATTATTTGGTTAAAAATGTTATTGTTTTTCGGTTCAAATTTATAAACAAATTGATATTAATAGTGTGTTTTTATAAAAAAAATCTTATCTTTGTAAAAAAAATAGGGCAAATGGGATTTTTGAAAATATTTGGCGGCAGCGGCGACAACTCACAGAGCGACGGCTATGTGTATAATCTAGAGCTTGTCAACTTTATGCGCGAGGCCTTTGGACGGGACATCAGGCGTATAAAGAGGTTTGATATGCCCCAGTATTCCATTGAGTTTTTGTTGATCGACAATGATTTGCTGGTTACCAGCGGGCTTTCTGCCTACACTATGGCAAACGGCACCAGGGAAACCAATTTTGAACTCACCATCCGTGTGCCCTACCAATGGAACCAAGACGACAGTTCTTCTCGTCACACTTGGTTCGTGACTATTATGCAGAATATTATTACTCAGGCTATTAGCGGCTTAAAACCTATAAGGAAAGGTTATTTAAAAGTGTTTGACGCGCCATTTCATTATTCTTCAGACCTTAATTCCGTTACACTTTATAATATAGCTGAAAAACGATTGCAAAACGGTACTCTTGTAGATTTTATGATGGTGGTGCCCCTTTTCGAGAGCGAGCTCGACGATGATTATTATCTTCAGGATTCTTCTGATTTGAAGGGACTTGCCTGGCAGCAGGCGTCGCTTTTCAGGGGCAACGAATATTTCGACACACTCGACAACTATTATCCTTACAACGACTCCGACACAGAGGCGATGTCGGATTATTTCGCTCTGCGCGATCAAACTCTTCCCGGGTGGAATGTTGATACTGATGCCGTTGGATGCAGGGTGTCGTCTGGCATAGTAAATTCCAAAAACAAGATAGGATATATGTACAGAACCCGTCCTGATGGTGATTTTTCGGGATGGTATTTTTTGGAGGTGGAATCGGGTTTTTTGACCGATGGCGACGACCTTCCGCTCGACTATTATGCCGACTCCGACAGCGACCTCTTTACTGTGGCGTTTCTTTTTCCTGAGATTGCCCAGTATTTGAAATCTCTTCCCGGAACCGCCTACGAGCTTACTGAGTCGGGAAAATACATTCATGTGAAATAATGTGTTACCATATAACGTTCTTTTATTGTTTAACTTAATTATTTAACTATGAAAATTATTACTACCTTATTTACAATTGTAGTTGCCTTGATGGTTTCTTCTTCACAACTGTCGGCACAAACTTATTACAAATATCAATCTCATAACACAGGCTTGGGCTTGTCGTATCCTGAGGGACTGAAAGTTACCGCCGACGACGAGATGAAGCTTGAAATTGAGGACGACCGTATTTCGTTTTCTGTTCTTTTCTGCGACGCCGCCTCGCTCACCAAAATAGACATGAAAGATAACCTTGAGAAAGTGCTCAAAAAAACAGGCATTGACAAAAAGAGCGTATCTTCGATGGAACTGAAAAAGAACGAGACACTTGAAGGAAGCCTTTATATCGGCGGCAACAAGGCAGAAAATGCTGATTATTACTTAATTTACGGTTTTGTTCAGGGCAAACAATCACCTCAGATAGCCTTTAAGATATCTATAGTCTGCAACGGCAATATGGCTAAGGAAGCCGGAGTGATGCTCGGCACTCTTGAGTTTCATCCGGAAGAAATAAAATAATTTTTTTAAAAAAAAGTGATTTTGCATTTTTTGTCTTGCAAAAAAATGTATCTTTGTGGAATATTTTCGAATAGTATTTAAAGGTATTTTATATGAATCAAGTTTGTGAAAAATTGGCTAAATGCCCTATATTTCAGAAGGGTATATTGTTCAACGAATTTACCGGTGAAACCTACAAGATGTTGTATTGTCTACGTCCTGACAGGTATAAGACGTGTAAGCGTTATTTGGCTTCTGCGCAATGCAATTGCCAGATTCCAGAGATGATTATGCCTAATTCGTCTCTTTCGCTCGAAGAAATAGTGGAACGCGCCAAAGCCGAAGCTGAGAAATAAAATTGGCTTTGTGTTTTGTGTTTTTTATCCTTTTTTTTACCTTTGCGTCCAAAATAAAGAGTATAACATAAAAAAATACATCCATGACATTATTGGAACAAATCAGAGAAAACGCTAAGAAAGCAAACAAACGTATTGTATTGCCCGAAGGCGAAGAAGAACGTACACTTAAAGCCGCCGACACTATCCTCGGCGAGGGAATCGCTCAGTTGGTTCTTATCGGAAATCCCGAAAAAATTAAAGCCGAAGCCGAAAAATATGGTCTTAAAAACATCTCGAAGGCTTCTATCGTTGACACAAAAACATATCCCGACCGTCAGAAATATGCCGAAATTATGGCAGAAATCCGTCAGGCAAAAGGTATGACTGTAGAAAAAGCCTTGAAACAGTTAGATAGCCCTTATTACCTTGGTACTCTTATGATTAAGGCAGGTGATGCCGACGGTATGGTTGCTGGTGCTATCTGCTCTACAGCCGACACTATCCGTCCTGCTTTGCAGTATATCAAAACAGCTCCTGGCGTAAGTACAGTTTCTGGTGCGTTTGTAGTGGTTGTTCCCAATAAGGCTTACGGTCAGGACGGTGTATTCCTGTTTGCCGACTGCGCCGTTACAATTGACCCCACCGCTCAACAGCTCGCCGACATTGCCGTTATCAGCGCTAAAACCGCAAAAGCTCTTGCCGGTATCGATCCCAAAGTTGCTATGTTGAGCTTCTCTACCAAGGGTTCTGCTCAGCACGAGGTTGTAGACAAGGTTGTGGAGGCTACAAAACTTGCTCAAGCTGCTGCTCCTGAGTTGGATATCGACGGCGAACTTCAGGCTGACGCCGCTATGGTTCAGAAAGTTGCCGACCTTAAAGCTCCTGGAAGCCATGTTGCTGGCAAAGCTAACGTTTTGGTGTTCCCCTCTTTGGAGGCTGGAAACATCGGTTACAAACTCGTTCAGCGCCTTGCTGGTGCCGATGCTGTTGGTCCTATCCTTCAGGGTATGGCTGCTCCCGTTAACGACCTTTCTCGCGGATGCTATGTAGAGGATATCGTTAACATGGTGGCTATCACAGCATTGCAGGCTGCAGCTAAATAGTTTTTAATGCATAATTCATAATTATTAATTAGAAATCAAAGTGAAAATATTAGTTATAAACTGCGGCTCATCTTCGTTGAAATATCAGCTGTTTGATATGAACAAAAACGAGGTGCTCGCAAAAGGCGGAGTTGAAAAAATCGGACTCCCCGATTCGTTTTTGAAACATCAGAAAGGCGAAGGCGAAAAGACCAAAATCGAGAAGCCTATGAACGACCATAAAGAGGCTATCGAATTGGTATTAAATACATTAACCGACAAGAATTTAGGCGTTATCTCATCTCTTAACGAAATCGACGCAGCAGGTCACCGCGTACTCCACGGCGGCGAGTTCTTCAAGCAGTCGGTTCTTATCAACGACGAAGTTATCGCCAAGATTGAGGAAATCGCACCCCTTGGTCCTCTCCACCAGATGGCCAACCTCAAGGGTATCAGGGCTATCAAGGCTATTCTGCCCACATTGCCCCAGGTAGCAGTTTTCGACACTGCATTCCATCAGACAATCCCCGACTATGCGTATATGTACGCAATTCCTTACGAACTTTATGAGAAATACCATATCCGCCGCTACGGTTTCCACGGTTCAAGCCACCGCTACGTGTCGAAACGCGCATGCGAGATTCTCGGTCTCGACTACAACAACAGCAAACTTATCACCTGCCACCTCGGCAACGGCGCATCGCTTGCTGCTATTGTCAACGGTAAGGTAATTGACACTTCTATGGGTCTCACTCCCTGCGAGGGCGTGGTAATGGGTACTCGTTGCGGTATCATCGACCCCGCTGTGTTCCCCTACCTGTTTGAAAACGGAGCGTTGAAACCTGAGGATATGAACAACTTCATCAACAAGAAATCAGGTATCCTTGGTATTTCTGGCGTATCTTCCGACATGCGCGACGTTGAGGAGGCTGCTTTTGTTCGCAAAGAATACCGTGCCGCCCTCGCTTGCAAAATGCAGGACTACAGCATTAAGAAATATGTAGGCGCTTATATGGCTGCAATGAACGGTTGCGACGCACTTATCTTTACCGGCGGTATCGGTGAGAAGGGCGACACTACACGCCGTGGTGTGGCTATGAACCTCGAAAACCTCGGTATCGAGTTCGACGACAGCATCAACACCGGCCTCAGAGACAAGGAGATGGTAATTTCTAAACCCACTTCAAAGGTTAAGGTTATTATCGTTCCTACCAACGAGGAGCTTGTGATTGCTCAAGACACTCTCGAACTTACAAAAAAGTAGTATATCTATTTGATAATATTTAAGTTATATGCCTGATTCCAATCGAGTCAGGCATATTTTATAAACTATTTATGAAATTCGTTTTTCTGTTTTTTTCTTTTATAATTGCATCTATTACCAACGCCCAAATCAAATTGTTGACCGATTTTGAGAATGCCAATGTAGACACAGCTGTTACGGTTTATAACTATCGCAACAATACCATAGCCTTTACGCCTTATCTCGACAAGTCTAACACCGAAAACGTCTGGTTTTATTTTGGAGTAACGGGTTTCCGCCGTGATACAATTCTCACATTTTTAATGGATTACAACAACAACTATTATCCGCCAAACTATCCTGTGGTTTCGTTCAACGGCACAGATTTTTTCAACGTAAAGGCTGTCCAGCGTGGCAATATCAATCGTTTTTCTGTTTTGCCAGAGAGCGATACTGTTTACGTATCTACCGGGTATCCATATAGTTACAGCCGTTTGCAAAAATATATCTCCACCCTTTTGGGCAATGCTCTTATCTCTGCCGACAGTTCAAAATATACCGAAGGCGGTCGACGCATCTATTATCTCACAGCTACCGACCCTTCAGTAAGCAATCGTCATAAAAAAACAGTTTGGATCATTGCCCGTCAGCATGCATTTGAGAGTCTCTCCAACTATGTGGTGGAGGGTATGATATCTTATTTGATTTCGGGTCAGGAGTCTGCCAATAATCTTCTTGGCAATTATATTTTTAATATTGTTCCGATGGTAGATATTGACAATGTGGTGGCAGGACAGAGCGGCAGAATGGGATTTCCACGCGACTTTAACCGCGATTGGGATTCACCTATCCATTCCGAAATCATTACCTTGCAAAAATGGATAAAAAAGAGCTCGAAACAACGCTACGATATGTTTTTTGATATTCATTGCACCTATCCGGGAGGGTCGGCGATAAATGTTTTCTCTTATTTTGATATTTATGGTTACGGAGGCAAGGCTGATAATCTAAATCTCTATTGGCAGCGTTTTTATAAAAATGCCAACTACCGTCCTAAAAAAATTACCGACACTTCGATATATCCCGAGGGGATGTCGGCCGACTGTTTTAACGCCCGAAAATACAGAAAGCTCCAATTTTCTACCACCATAGAGTGCGACTGGAATATAAATTCGCGTGGCAAGGTGTGGCAAATCAGCGATTTTTACCATCTAGGCGAAAATATTGTGAAGGCGATACCTGCTAAATGATTTTTTATTACATTAGCGCCTAAAATAGTATTATATGGGCAAATGGCTTTATAAAATATTTATTTGTGGCTTTATCTTGCTGATAAACAGCAAATTGTATGCTCAATACGATACTGGCTATGTGGCTATCGACATTGCTCAGATGGAGAATTTCAATCTTTATCCGAGCTACGATGTTTATTTGCAGATGATGGATCGTTTTGCCAGCGAGCATCCTGATATTTGTAAGTTGGTAGAGATAGGCAAGAGCGTTCAAGATCGTAAACTTTTGGCTGTGAAAATCTCCGACAATGTTGATGATGAAGAGTTTAGCGAGCCGGAGTTTTTTTATTCATCCACCATACACGGCGACGAGTTGTGCGGATTCAATTTTATGCTGCGCCTTATAAATGACTTATTAACAAATTATGGTTCTGATAGTTATATTACTTGGTTGGTGAATAATGTGCAAATTTACATAAATCCTCTTGCCAATCCCGATGGACTATATACCACCAACAACAACTTTGTTACAAATTCTACGCGCTATAATGCCAACGGAGCTGATTTGAACCGAAGTTTTCCAACGGTAGCCAATCCAGTATTTGATTTTTATGAACCTGAGGTGAAGGCAATGATGGATTTTGCAAACGCGCATTATTTTTCAATATCTGCCAACCTGCATAGCGGAAGCGAGATACTCAACTATCCTTGGGACAGTTTTTATGCGTCGGAACTTCCTCTGCCAGATAATTCATGGTTTGAGCAGATATGTTCTAAATATGTAGCTGCAGCCAGAAAAACCGACCCCGAATATATGGCAAGCGAAATTGCACAGAATGGTTATGTGTTTGGAAGTCAATGGTATAAGATTTCTGGCGGTAGACAAGATTATATGAATTATTTTATGCGTTGCCGCGAGATAACTATCGAACTATCAAATGCTTATTGTCTTCATCCCGATTTTTTGGATGAGTATTGGAATAAGAACCGGACTTCGCTAATCAATCTTATAGGTGAAACTCTCCATGGAGTAACAGGTTTAGTTACAGACCTTTATGGTAACGCAGTAAAAAATGCCGAGGTCATAGTTTTGGATAAGGATAAGAATTACACTACAGTATTCACCAACAACGATGGTTATTATTTCCGTTATCTTCCACCTGACAGTATTTACGAATTTTCTGTTTATGCCGACGGATACGAAACTATAAATCAAGCTGTTGCCACCCAAAAAGATACTCTTGTGCAACTTGATTTTATGCTACGAAACGGCATCGCCTATTATCCTCTCTCTTCTCATGAGGGGATAGGAGAGGAGGTTGACTTTTCTGCACGATGTGACAACGGTAAAATAGTTGTGGAAGCTTCAAAACCCATATCTGATCTTGTGGTGGTAGCTTCCGACGGTCGTATCTTGGTAAATTCCAAACCCAAAAAATATAAATCAGAATATACTCTTAACAATTGCAGCCACGGTATTTGCGTTATTAAAGCAGAATGCGGCGGCAAATCATTTACTCACAAATTATTTATCACGAAATGAAAAAAACTCTTATAACTGCCTTGCTATTAGCTGTTTCGGCATCGCTAAACGCTCAGGACAAAAAAATGGACAAGATTGCGGATCTCTATCAGAAACAGGATTTTGAGAACTGCATTATTAACGCTAAAAAATATAACGCCTCTAATTCGTCGAATCCAAAAGGATATTATTATCTGGGTTTTTCTCAGTTTGGACAGTATCTTAATTCAAACAAGGAACCTCAGTTGAAAATCGCCGAGAGGACTATTTTTACTGCTGTTACCAAAGACCGTGACAAACAGTATGTTAACGAGTTTGCAAAACCAATGCAGCAATTGAAGGATACTTTAACTGCTTATCAAACACGTTATTACCAAAAGGGCGACAACAACACAGCCAAGGACTACGGCGAAATGATTGCCAAAATTTATGGCGACACTACCGAGATTTTTCTGCGGCTTGTTCATCCTGAATACTTTGAAGCGCCCAAGGTTGTGGGCAAAAGTCTCGCATATTTCAACGGACCTACCAACCAGACCGACATAGCAGGTAAAAAACAAGGTGTTTGGGTAGAGAAATATCGCAACGGCAATCGCAAAAGTCAAATCAACTATGTGGATGGCAAGCCCTTAGGCGATTATTACCGCTTTTATGAAAAAACTGGCGGATTAAGCGCTCATTTGTATTTTTCTGACTATAATGATGCTTCTGCAATACTTTACGATGAAGAAGGATCGATTATGGCTATGGGTTATTATCACAATCAGAAAAAGGATTCTATCTGGCAGTATCTCAAAAACGACACTATTGTAATGTCGCAGGAGATATATAAGAACGGTGTAAAAGACGGAAAACAAACAACCTACTTTGAGTTTGGATTCCTTGCCGAAGAGATCAACTATGTGAACGGAGTGCGTGAGGGCGTTTGGAAACGTTACTATGAGACCATGCAGCCGGTTTTTGAAGCCACCTATCACAACGACAAGCTCGAAGGCAAGTATACAAAATACGACATGGATGGAAACGTAATTATATCAGGCGTTTACAAAAACGGACTTCCCGAAGGAGAGTGGAAATATTACGACAAAGACACCAAGAAGTTTAAGAAATACAATTACATAAACGGCAAACCCGAAAATTATGAAAAACTTGAGGAGGAAGAGGCCAAAAAGCTCGACAAGATGATACTTGAAGCCAAAGATCTCGCTGACCCTCAAGATTATATCCATAATCCAGAGGATTATCCAATAAATAATCGCTAATTTCAAAAATTTGTTATTTTTGCAGTCGAAAACTAACTGTAATCTATTTTTGAAAATGAAAAAACTATATTTATTTTTTGCATTAGCCGCCTTAGCATCGTGCGGCGGAAGTCAGAAACTTTATGTTAATGTTGAGAATATCAACGATGTACGCACAGTAAAAAACAACCCGATTGTATATTCGTTGCCCAAGACGGTAGTTTCGGTGAAGGTGACGGCTGTAAACGAGATTTCGGTTAAAGGTCCATACTCTGTTTACGCTCACAAATATCTCGGCACCGACGATGTAATTAACGAAAATTCAAGCATTTGGTATATTGGCGACACTGAAATTTCCACATTCCCTGTTAAGGATTCGGCTCGCACTTTTGTGGTTGAAAGCAATTATCCTTGCAAAATAAACTTTACACCTGAGGGATTTATCGAAAGTATTAACGCAAATACCGACTATGTTGCCAATTCGCAGTATTACAACGAGATACACAATTTTTCGCAAAACGATGAAAATCTTAACACCAAAAGCGGATTCAACAGGTTGAATATGAATATCAACCGCTATGAAACTGTTTTTGACACCGTTTTGCACGTGGTAGATGCCGATTCTATCTTTACTGCGGTTCCCACCAACAACAAGCAGATTATCCGCAAGTCGTTCGACGAGCAGGCACAAGAACTTGCAAACCAGATTTTTATTCTGCGCGACGACCGCAACGCCCTTCTCGTAGGTGAGGCTGACACCAAAACACAGCCCGAAGGTGAGGCGCTCAAATATATGGTTGAGCAACTTAACAAGCTGGAAGATAGTTACATGAGTATGTTTGTGGGTAAAAAAATCAAAATCACCAAAACATATCAGTTTCAATATGTTCCCGACAATGTAAACCACTATCAAACCATTCTTTTTAAATTTTCGCCGGAATATGGCGTTCAGCCCAAGAGCAGTTTGCGTGGTGAGCCAGTTAATATCGATGTTACCAATTTAAAGGAAAATTCATTGGAAGAGCAATTCTTTGAAAATCAGGTTAGTATGATGCGTAAGAATAAGATTACTCCTCCGTCGAAAGGCTTTGCTTACCTTACACCCGCCAACGCACTTGTAAAAATTATTCAAAACGGCGGTGTGATTTCTCAGAAGGTAATTAACATCAATCAGATGGGTTTGGTAAGGTATTTGCCATCTACATTGATGGAGAATCCAGATTTCAAGGCTGTGTATTATCCTGAATCTGGCACTCTTAAAAGTGTAAACTAACCCCTATTTGTTGAAACCTATTATATTACATCAAACTCTAGAACCTATGAAAAAACTTGCGATAATAGGAGCGGGTGTTTCGGGATTAACCGTCAACCGCCTTCTTGCCGACAGATACGACGTAAAAGTGTTTGAGCGCGAGAGCGTTCCCGGCGGATTGATACGTTGCAAAAACGTGGAAAACAGCCTTTTCCATATCTGCGGCGGTCACGTTTTCAATACTAATAGGGCTGATGTAATGAGCTTTTTTGAGCAGGTTTTCAATCTAGAACGCGACTTTATCAAAACAGAACGCAATTCTACTGTGTTTTTCGAGAACGGTGAAGTTACCAATCCCGAAAGACACAGTATGTTTGTGCATCGCACATCGTGGGTCGACGGCGTTCCTTATCCTATTGAAAATCACGTGTATATGCTTAAAAAAGAGTTGCAGGACGCTTTTATCGGTGATTTGCTAAAAATGCAGCGCAGTTATCATCGCCGTCAACCTCAAAATTTTGAGGAGTTTCTTCGTTGGAACTTTGGCACAACGCTCTACAACCTTTATTTTAAGCCATATAACGAAAAAATATGGCATCGCAACCTTAAAAAAATTCCCATCGATTGGCTGCAGGGCAAACTTCCTATGCCGTCGTGCGGGCAGATGCTTTACAACAATTTTAACCATATTAAGGAGAGCGATGTGGTGCACGATCAGTTTTGGTACGAGCGCGAAGGTGGTTCGCAGTATCTTGCCGACAAGCTTGCCGAAAGTGCTCAGATTCAATTTGATACCGACATTGCCTCTATCGTTCCCACCAAAAAAGGTTGGAGAATCAATAATGAGGATTTCGACTTAGTGGTTTTTTGCGGAAATATTAAAGATATTGTTAATGTATTAAAAATCAAAGAGGTAGAACCGTTTGCCGATGATATTGAACACTTGGAGTGGCACGGCACTACCTCCGTTTTCTGCGAAATTGACCGTAATCCATACACTTGGATTTATCTGCCGAGCGACAAGTATCTTGCTCACCGTATTATATGCACAGGAAACTTTTCGGCGCAGAACAACCGTATGAAACGCCTCTCTGCCACAGTAGAGTTTACCGATTATATATCTCAGGATGATATTCTTGCAAATCTTAGCCGTATGCCTTTGAATCCGCATTATATCACCCACGAGTATACAAAATTCACCTATCCGATTCAAAGCAGCAATACCCGCGCTATGATTTCAGCTCTTAAAGACACTCTCGCCAAGAAGAACTTTTATATGACGGGTCGTTTTGCCGATTGGGAATATTACAACATGGATGCCGCTATGGGCGCAGCCAAGGATATGGTAGAACGCTTTGGTATTTAACCAGTTGCATTTAATAAACCACACCTACTATATATTTTTCGGGCAGCAATCCAAAGAATCTTGAATCGTTTTTGCTTGCGCGGTTGTCGTTGAGCACAAAGTAGTAGTTTTGTGTAAAACGGTACGAGTTGGCCTCTTTTCCATTGATAAATACTTTGTTGCCCTTGATATCCATCTTGTTGCCTTCGTATGCCTCTATTGCGCGGCGGTAGTATTTGGCTACCTGCACGTTAGAAAACTTTATCACTTTGTTTTCTTGGGGAATGATTAGCGGTCCGAAGTTAGATTCGTTCCAAGCGTCTTCTTTGGTGTATGGAAATACGGTAGGCTCAAAATGTTTTTTGGGAAGACAAACGCGGTCAATTTTTTTAATCACCGACAGTTTAGAAAGTTTTTTCGCAGCTTCGCTTGTAAGGCTGTAAATCTTTACAGCAGAGTATGTTTTAGTGCTTTGACGATAGAGGTTGATAAAATCCTCCGCATAGTCGGTTTCGCCGTCAATATCAGAATGTGTGAGTCCGAGCGAATCCAAAACAGCCGGGTTTATAATGCCGTCGCTTACTACGTAATAAAGATTTTTGTTTGTAGCAAGAGGAGCTGTCTCTTTTTTGTTTACTATCACGTGATTGTCGCGGATTTCAATTATGTCGCCGGGAAGGGCGGTGCAGCGCGATACGAAAGTGGGACGGTGCTTTATGTCCTGTTCCACAACTTCAGCCTTGCTAACCCATGAAGCGCCCCATCTGCGGCACATCTGGTAATAGTTTTTGTCGCGTGCCGATGCCACTACGCTGTCGGTTTCGGGATGTATGTATGCCACAATATCGCTGTAGTCGGGCGAAGCCATTTTGTTGAGCCAGCAAGTAGAACCTGCGGCTATGCTGTTTTCCATAGCATTGTCTACCACTCTAACCCTGCCGTAAATAACAAACAGTGTTATTACGGCGAGTATTATCAATCCTAGGCCTGAAAATAGTACTATTTTGTTGGTTTTTATGCCTCCCTCTTTTGCTGAGGGTGCGCTCTCGGTTTTTGCGGGTACGGTCTCTTTTTTTACCGTTGTGTTTTTTGTTTTCTTTGCCATAATACGTTAGAATTGGAAGTATATAAAAGGTTGTAAATCAGAAGCTTTTACTTGATAAAGCACGAATACTGCCGTTACGCAGATAAGCACCTTAACCCAAACTGGCGTTTCGATAAACCAATTTGTGTATTTCTCTTTGAAAGGTACCGACAACCAATGGATTATAAAACCAAACGCCATCACTGCAAACACTTTTCGATACGCCATAGTCATTTGCGGAATCAGGCTTAGGTCGCTCCAGCCGTTGAGCAGGCGTTCGAGCATATAGCCAGTGGTTTCAATATCCTGGGCGCGGAACCATATTCGTGTAAATGTTATAAAGTTGAATGTGAGGAATATACCCCAAAAATAAGCAATGTATTTGCTGGGCTCTTTAATCTGTGGTTTTACCAGCATATAGAGGTATCCTACCAGGAGTATTGAGGCAATCATTATCCAAATAATGAAAGGCGCCGACGTGTAACCTGTAAAGCAGAATCCCGCCGCAAGAATAAAGTTTGCCCACACAAGTATTGTCTGCCATGCTTTTTCGGGATAGAGGTTGATCTGCACTTTTCCTTTGTCAATTTTTGAATCGTCTTTCACGGGACGTTCCTCACAGTAGGGGAGTGCTAGCTTGCGTCCGTAGTAGATGGCAGCCACAGCCAATATTGTAAATCCTATCCAGAATATGTACCGGTATTCGGTAAACCAATATCCGCTGATAACTGTTGCGCACATCACAAAAAATGCTACAAGTATAATTCCGAGTATGGCTTTTATTGCTTTAAAGGCTGTTGCATTTGCAAGCTTGACTTTCCAAACCAGATAACAGAAAAACCAAACGCAGTTGGCTATTATCCATAGATTTACACCGTTGGAATTATGCCAAACTCCTGTGTAATATGTAATTGCTGCTGCGGCGTTTAGCACTACCAGAATTATCCATCGCAAAAACTGAGTCTCTTTTTTCCACAGTTTGTAAACCACAAGACCAATTCCGTTGTATCCGCCCCAGATAACGAACATCCAGCTCGAACCGTGCCACAGACCACCTAATAACATGGTAATCAAGTTGTTCATCGATGTTACGAGCGTTAGTTTGAAATTTGGGAAAAAATGCGCCACTATCATCAGTATAGCGAACGATCCGTAGAGTATCAACGCCAAAATACCGCTTCCTGATAGTCCTACCCAAACAGTTATAATCACTATCCAGCAGATGTATCCGCCTAAAGAACCGTTTCTGTTGCCTCCGATCGGTATGTACAAATAGTCTTTTAACCATGTGGAAAGCGAAATGTGCCATCTGCGCCAAAATTCGGCTGTGCTCTTTGCTTTGTAAGGCGAATTAAAGTTCATCGATAGTTTGAAGCCCATTAAGAGCGCCAGTCCGATTGCAATGTCGGTGTATCCGCTAAAATCTGCGTAAACTTGCATACTATATCCATATAGCGACATAAGTGTTTCATATCCAGAGTATTTAAGTGGAGAGTCGAACACACGGTCTATAAAGTTGATGGATATGTAGTCTGAGATAAATACTTTTTTGATTAATCCTTTGAGAATCATAAATATAGCCAATCCAAACTCACGTTTGGTAAGCGAATAGTCGTTGTAGATTTGCGGAATGAACTCTGATGCTCTCACAATAGGTCCTGCCACAAGTTGAGGGAAGAACGACACGTAGAATCCGAAATCTAACACGCTGTCTACAGGTTCTATTTTTTTGCGGTAAACGTCAACGCAGTAACTTATCGATTGGAACGTGAAGAATGATATACCTACTGGCAGAATAATATAGTCGGTAACGAAGTTTTCGCCGAAGAAGATCCTGAAAATATCGTCAGAAGAGAATCCGAGTGCGGTTACAATTTCGCCTGCGAATACAAACAACAGCCAGTTGGCGAGGTTGAGTCCTATGAATATTATTGAAGCACGGTTTGTGATACCTGTATTGTTGATTAAACATTTTTTTATAAGCACGATAATCGAAAGAGCCGAAAACAATAATGGTAGCCATAGGTTGTTTTGAACTATTGTCAACTCGCTAAACTTATTGAGCATTATTGAGTAATAGTTGACAACGTTGAAATGCGTATTAAAAATGTCGTTGATAGAGTTGATAATAAACTCGGTGTATTTAAAATAAAAAAGTATAAACAAATTTACTACCACGCCAATAGCCAATATCACTTTTTTAGCTACGCCGTCAGGTTTACGGTGCATCCATTTGGTAATGTAAAATATTGATAGTATGGTAAATATAAGTAGCACAACATAAATACCACCAGTTTTGTAATAGAAAAACACACTAGCGGCAAAGAGGTATATGTTGCGAATAGCTTTCTTCTTGTAGATCAAAGCATAAACTGCCATTACAATAACAAAGAACCCCCAAAAGTAGAACTGTGTAAACAGCAAAGGCCTTTTGGCGTCGAATACCAATAGTGATGGTAAATCAAATAATGACAATATCGAATCCATTTCTGATGTGTTTTCTGCGCAAATTTAACAATTTGATTTTTAAAAAGTAAATACAGCTTTAATTTTTTTCTAAATAATTGTCGTATGTGCGCAAGAATGCGTTAAAAAAGAGGTTTCCTGTAAATGTGTAGCCTGGAACGGAGAAATGCACCTTGTCGCTTGCCATTAATCCGTATCTTAACCAGGTGATGCACGATCCTAGTCCGCCCATTACGTCGTAAATGCTGTACATAGCGCAATTGTATTTGTTAACCAACTGCATAATAGCGTTTTGTTCCAACTGTACTGCGGGATTTGGATGCTTGCGCAATAGGTAGTAGTCGTTTGGCACTATGAGTATAAACTGCACGTTGGGGTTGTTTCGGCGGATGTCGTCGAGTAGCGAAACGTAGTTGCTGTAATAGACATCTTGACTAAATTTAGTTGAGTTTCCATCGTTTACGCCTAAGTAGATAACCACAAGGTCGGGGTGCAGGGCGGTAAGCTGTCGGCTGAAATACGAGCAGCGTATCCACGAAGGAATCCGCGCACCGTTGATGCCTATTGCATGGTAAGTGATGCCAGGATTGTCGTTTTCGAGCGACATTCCATAAAATGTGAAGTGGTTTTGCGAGGTGTCGGTTTGTGCCAAATGAAAGCTTGCGTCAACTGAATATTGGTCAAATTTGTATTCAATAATTCCGTTTTCAAAATCTTTGGTTACGGTGTATGGCCCCATACAATGGTCTGGGACTATTTCAAAAAGATTTGAGCAAGCTGGTTCGGTAAATATCAGCACTCGGTTGCAGTCGTATCTGATAGGATTTTTGGGGTTCATTACCACTTTTAGAGTGGCGTTAGGGGTCAGGGTAGTGGCAGAAACGCCTCCGAGACCGAGAATGTCATTCTTTTTGTATTCAATATTTCTGCATGTGGTCCAAAAGCCAGAATATTCCACTGAGTAGTTCGACGGGTTGTTTGATTTGGTCATTCGGTATGGAAACACAAATCCTCTAGCGCCAATTAATCCCGGGTGGACAGTTTGCAAACGGTATCTCACCTGATTGGAAAACACATCTGCTTGTGTGTGCGATGCTCCTAATTGCACTACTGTTAGTTTACCTTTGCCGAGCAAAATCATCGAGTCTAACTTTTGGTATATGGTGTTGAAACCCGACGAATCTTTAGAAAAATGAATTTTGTTCAAGTCGTAACGCACAAACGGATACTGTGTTACATCGTATGGGTAATCTTGTGCTACTGCTGAAAGTGTGGTAATGGCTAATAATGCTGATAAAAATAGTTTGGCGTTTTTCATTTTTACTTGTGTTTTCTGATATATTGATTGTAGCAGCCTATGAGGGCATTGTAAAACATTTTTGCTATTACGTTGGCGCCTTGTGCTGAAAAATGGGTGAAGTCTTTTTCGGCAAGCGGAGGTTCGTGAAATACCCAATCGGGCATAGAGTTTTGTCCGCCCATCGCGCTATACATATCCCAGAATGCGCAGTTGTTGGCAAAGGCGGCTTGACGCATGGCCTCTACTAGTTCGGGAAGTACCTCGTAGGTCTGGTAGTCGTCCATTACTTTGGTGCTCATATCCGCAGGACCTACAATTATTATCGACATTTCGGGACAGATTTTTCTGATAAGCCTTACTTGCGACATCAGCGAGCCAACGTATCCTTTTATTGTTTCTGATTTGAGCACAGGAACAGTGTTTCCTCCAAATTGCAGTATAACGCATTTTACATGAAGGTCGTTGTACATTTTTTGGAGTATCTGTGAGTTCATTTTAGTGAATATTGTGCCCGAACAGCCGCGTAAAGGTATGTTGTCGCAGGCTACTCCGCCGTTGCCGTCCATTGCAAATGCGTAAATTTCAGGACTTTCTGTGCCAGAAAAATCCATAGTCAAATTTTGCAAAGGCGATTGGAAGGTCCATTTTTTTATAGAGTAATACGACGACGGAGCTATGCTGTCGGAATAAAGCACGTTTTCGCCGTCGCGCACTGTTACTGCAAACGATTCTTTGCAGTTGCCGTAAAACATACGTATTTGCTTGATATTTTTTACATTAGCTTTCGTTATGGATGTAAACTCAAAGTTTATGCTGCCTTTGTGAACCTCTTTAACCTTGGGAGGTTCGGGGTTGAATATTTCTTTCATAAGGCTGTCGCCAATCATTGTGATGGTGGTGTCAGGCGCTTTGGGTTTTTCGGGTACGGGCGGCGGAGCAAACATTGAGAATGACGCCAAAACTCCATAACGGTAATGTGTAATGGTGGTGTCTATTTTTGGGAATATGGTGTAACGTTTCCATTCTCCGGTATTTACAACGTGTATGGGTGATTTGTAGTCGTAAGGCGATTTTGCAGGTACTAACCCAGGACCTGAGCCGCCAAACTGAGCTTGCAATTTTGAACGCATATACCCAGTAATTCGGTCGGTTTCTATCTGAGAATCACCATAATGCAGAATGCGTACCATCGATTGCAACTGTTCCGGGTCTGAAAGTGCGCTAAAGATGTTTTCTAAGCAAGCCACACCGCTTGGTGGCAGTTCCAATGGCTGATGAATGCTGTCGATGGCTATCGGTCGCGGAACATATTCCTTATATTGATCTGCCAAGGCTAACGAGTCGGCTATGGCCAACGTGTCGATTTCTGAAATGGCAAAAACCGAATCATCTTCGTCGTCGGTGGGAATTTCCAAGTTGTCTAATATTGTTTTAACAGAATCTGGACGTGCCTTAGTTTCTGCCATCCAATCGGTAAACGTGGGGAAATTCAAAGATATGTCAGCTTTGGCGAAGGTGATTCCATTTTTTGGAAAACACAACATTATTAATAAGAGTATCAATAAGATGCTGACAAAGAAGGCGAGTATAGATGATGGTTTCACGAGTTTGAGGTTTTTGAGTTTTAATAATTAATTTTTTACAAAAATGGCGACCGCTTATGCGGCGGGTCGCCATAAAGTTATTGAAAAAGTTTATATGGGACAAACTTTTATTTCTTTCTAATCTTAATTATCTGTCCAATTTGCAAGCGGCGCACGTCGTTGGCAGTGAATCCGTTGATCTGCATAATGTCTTTGTCGGAAATGCCAGGATAGCGCGATGCGATAGTTGAGAGGTTGTCGCCTTTGCGGATTGTGTAGTATTCGTAGTTTTTGTCGAGGGGTTTGCCGTTCGATGCGCTCTGCGATACTATGTTGTTGCTGCTCATAGCCTGTTTTTGTGCAAAGGTCATATTGTCAACGTTCTTGTAAGTGTTGAGTTTCTTAGTGGGAACGTATACTGTAAGTTTTTGTCCGATAGAGAGTTTGTTGCTTGAAATGTTGTTCCAGCATTTGAGTTTGGCAAGTTTCACATCGTACCAGTTGGCAATGAATCCGAATGTGTCGCCAGATTTAACTGTGTAAATCAGTTTCGACGAACCGGCGGGAACAGAGGGGTCGCAGGGTTCGGGTTCGTAGTTGTAACTGCTGCGCGACGAGGGAACGTATGCCGAACGGCTTATCTGTTCGTAGTTTACGCTCGGGGCAAAGAAAACAGAGTCTTTGTAAGCGTAGATGGCTTTTTCCTGCTCTACGAATTTGGTGGCGTAATCTTCGGGCAGACGCAAGGGCGCTGCCTTGATGTTGCCGGGAATGATGTCTTTTTTGTATTGCGGGTTGAGTTCGCGCAACTGCTCAATCGGAACTCCGAGTACGCCTTCCACTTGTCCGAAGTGGAGTTTGCTTGTTACCATCACAGTATCGTGGAAACTTGGCATTTCTACTTTTACAGGAGTGTAGCCGTGTTCTTTGTAGTATGTCATTATGTAGTTGACACTTATGAACGCAGGCACGTAACCTCTTGTCTCCTTGGGAAGGTATTGGTAAATTTCCCAGAAGTTGGTGCGTCCGCCTGAGCGTTTGATAGCGCGGTTAACGTTGCCAGGTCCGCAGTTGTATGCAGCAATCACGAGAGCCCAGTCGCCGTAGATGTTGTAAAGGTCGCGCAAGAACTGTGCTGCTGCCACGGTCTCTTTTGCGGGGTCGCGGCGTTCGTCAACGAGGGTGGTAACTTCCAGGTCGTACATCTTGCCAGTGCCGTACATAAACTGCCAAAGTCCTGTAGCGCCTGTGCGCGATACTGCACGTGGGTTGAGTGCCGATTCTACAATGGTTAAGTATTTGAGTTCGAGGGGAATATTGTATTGGTCTAATACCGGCTCTATCATCGGGAAATAGTATTGGCTTAATCCTAACAATGAGGGAATCAGGTATTTGCCACGACGGATGTACATTTCAATCCATTTTTTAACATCTTGGTTGTAAACGAGGGGGAATGTTGTCGGGATTTTCGACAGACCTTCGGAATAGATTGAGTCTGAATAGAATACAGGTCCGCCCGAATGAGCCACCTCTTCTGCCATCTCTTTTGAATTGATGGTGTTTTTGATGTAGTAAAGAGCAAAAAGGCTGTCGATGCTTTCGCTAACGAGGGTCTGTTCGTCTATTTGCGAATTTGCATCGTTTTCGGCGAAACCGTTGTTGCCGTTGTAGAATACGGAATCTATCTGAGCTGTGGCAGAAGTTGCCGCTATTGAGCAAATTACTGAAACTGTGAGGATTACTTTTCGCATAATATTCAAATCAAGTTATCAAGTTAATTATTTCAAAACCTTAGTACCAATCTTGCTCCAAAAGCGGGCATGTTTGTTCCCGCAAAGGGCATCGAAGAGTAAGGTTCAATTTTCAGGGATAAGTCGTCGGATACGTTGAAATCATACAGATGTGCGTCAACCACAGCGTCGAATATGTTCATAAAATATGTGAGGAACATTGCAACGTAGCATAAATCTCTGTAACGGCGGTATTTGCGCATATAGTACACAATGTCGGCTTCGTTTTGGAGAGTGGTTAGGCGGTTACCCGTCCATGTGGTGTCAGCACCGATGGAATGAAGGTAGTAATGTTCTTCGTTTACCATCAGTTTGTAACGCGTATTGTAAGTTTGCGATACATAGAACAATGTGCCCGCAGCTCCGTAGATAAGTGGAACTTTCCAATATTGACCGTTATAAATCTGTCCGAGCCCAGGCACAGCGAACGAGAGCCAACCCGCAAGTTTTGGATTTTTGGTAACTGGACCTACTGTGTCGATTAGCAAGTCGGCATCGTCGATAGGCACAAAATCGTCGCTGCCCTCGGTAGCCACGCGTATCTCGCTGTCGTCGCCGGTGGCGGTTACTTCGGTTTTCTCTTTGTGCTTGTGGTGATGCTTGGTGCTGTCTTTCTGCGCATTGGCAATCGAAAGCGACATCAAAACGGTTAATATTATAAGTGTGACTCTCTTAATCATTTCGGAGGTTAAATTTCCACTTTGCTGAGCAAGTCTACTATTTTGTTGTAGTCTTCGGGAGTTTTGAGGTTGAAGATTAGTTTGCTTGTGCCTTTGCTGTCAACCTTCAAATCCACTTTTACGGCAAATTTCTTTGTGAACGATTTTTTGAGTTTTTTCTGCTCGTCGGTGAGTTTCGGGCGTACAGCCTTCACCATCACTTTCTTGTCGTCGGTGTTTTCTTCGGGTTTGCCATCCTCGGCGGGCTTGTCGGCAAAGCGTATGATGTATCCTTCGGGGTCTTTTACAAGTTCCTCTACCTGGCGAGCCGAAAGATTGTATTCCAACACTTTCTCAAAGAGGTTTTTCTGCTGCTCGTGGTCTTCGAGGCTGATTAGCGGACGAATCTGTCCTACTGTCACAACCTTGTTTTTGAGAGCGGCTTGCATTTCGTCAGACAGTTTCAAAAGACGTAGCGAGTTGGTAATAGTGCTTCTTCCCTTGCCGAGACGTGTGCTGAGGTCTTCCTGAGTGAGTTTGCACTCGTCGATAAGTCGGTTGTAGGTGAGAGCCACCTCTATGGGGTTGAGGTCTTCGCGTTGAATATTTTCCACGAGAGCCATCTGCAGCATAGTGCTGTCGTCTACGTCGGTGATGTATGACGGAATCTTGTCTAATCCAGCCATCTTAGAGGCGCGGTAACGACGCTCACCAGAGATAATTTGGTACTTGTCGCCTGTTTTTCTGAGCGTTATGGGCTGAATGATACCCAATGTCTTGATAGAATCGCTCAGTTCTTGAAGTTTTTCTTGGTCGAAATCGCTTCTCGGCTGTGTTGGGTTGGGCTCAATAAGGTTGATGTCTACATTGGCAACGTTGCCGGTGTTGATTACTTCTTCGGGGCTATTGGTGATTGTAGAGTTGTCTTGAATCAGACCTGCCAATCCTCTGCCTAATCCTCTTGATGGTTTTGACATTTGTTAGACAAATTTAAGTTGTTAGTTTACAAGTGTTTAATTCTGTTATGCTTTGTTGTTTTCCAAAATCTCTTTTGCAAGGTTGAGATAGTTGACAGCGCCGTTAGAGTTGGCGTCGTATTGGATAACGGGTTTGCCGTAACTTGGAGCCTCGCTCAAACGTACATTTCTGAGAATCAATGTTTTGAACACCATATCTTGGAAATGCTGACGAACTTCCTCCACCACTTGGTTGCAGAGGCGTGTGCGGCTGTCGTACATTGTGAGAAGGAATCCTTCGATTTGGAGTTCGGGGTTGAGGCGGTTTTGGATTTGCTTGATAGTGTTGAGCAATTTTCCAAGACCTTCCAATGCAAAATACTCGCACTGAACAGGAACTATTACTGTGTCGGCTGCTGTTAAAGCGTTGAGTGTCAACAGACCCAACGAAGGTGAGCAGTCTATCATAACATAATCGTAGTTGTCTTTAATTTTGGCGATGAAGTTTTTCATTACTTGCTCGCGGTCTTGCACGTTGAGCAATTCTATCTCGGCACCCACGAGGTCGATGTGTGATGGAATTATATCCAAACCATCTACACCTGTTTTTAAAATTACTTCTTTAGGGTCGAGACCATCGATAAGACATTCATACACACTCTTTTCGATGGTTCTGAGTTCGAAGCCTAAACCTGATGTGGCGTTGGCCTGAGGATCGGCGTCGATGAGCAGAATTTTTTTGTCTAATACTGCGAGCGACGCACCAAGGTTAATGGCTGTTGTGGTCTTTCCTACGCCGCCTTTCTGATTGGCTATGGCTATTACTTTTGACATATCGTGTTGGTAAATAAGTTTTTAAAACAATACCTTTGTTTAATACAATCTTTTTATTAAGCCACAAAGGTATAATTTTTTTTTGATTCCATATCAATAACAAGAAAAATTTACATTTATTTAACGGCAATCGGAATATATAATAAGGTGTGGCGTTTTTTTTGAGAAAAAATGTGTTAAAAGTTAATTTCGTTTTTTTGGATTGCCGTAGTACCAATTAAAAAAATCTTGTTTTGTTAGTCCCAGGGTGGTAAGTGAATTTCGGATTACCAATTCGGATATTGGGTCAACGTGTGTTTGAAGTGTTATTGGGCGGAGTAATCCTTTCTTTACCCATTTTTCGTGTCCACCGCGACCCTTAGTGCCGCTTTCAGAACGCTCGCAGCCCATTTCTATGAGAAATCGGCGAAAATCGGAAAGTGGTATGTTGGTTAATTTTTGGCGGTTCATAGTGTAACGGGTACAGAGTATTTATGAAACTCTTTTTTGCGCAGAACATCTTTTAACTGACTTTTTTTGAGCAGTGATGCGGGGGTAGGTTCCGACACTTTTCCGGCTTTTGATTTTTTCCAACCATGATTTATCAAATCCTGTTCAAGTGTGCCGTTTTGGATGGTGTAGTCCAAATAATCCTTTAAAACATATTCAAACGATTTTTTGGCATCTTCTTCGGTGTAATCGTAGCCAACTAAATCAAGTTCGGGACAGTATGCGTGAAACACATCGCCTTCTTTAAACATAAAAAGCGATAATTCTGCCATAATGCCTGTATTGTTGATTTCTATTCTTTTCATAAAGTCTTTTTTTAACAATGCAAATATAATAAGAGTTTTTCGATTTTCGAAAAATAATTTGCAAATCTGACTAATCATTTTTAGATTTGCGCATCTTAACTTAAAAAATAGAAACAAGATGAAAAAAATCACAGCATTTATTGCGGCGTTTGCAATTATGTGCGGTATTTGTACTGCACAGCCGCCGAGGTTTCAGTTCAAAAAGAACGACCCGAAAATCTACACTCTTACCGTTGGTAATGTAAAAATGGAAATCGATGCCAACAACGGCGCTCGTATCACTTCGCTTAAATTAGACACTACCGAGGTGCTTTCGCAAATCAATTTTCCAAATATGTACGGTAGCACATTTTGGACAAGTCCCCAGAAGGAGTGGAACTGGCCTCCTGTTCGCGAACACGATATGGCTCCTTATGAAGTAACTGAGGATAAGGACGTTATAACAATGACAAGTCCTCTCTCAGAGAAAATTCCGTTAAGAATTAAAAAACGTTTTGAAGTTGATAAAAAAGATAACTGCATTGTGGTTACCTACACTCTTATCAACGAAGGCAGCGAAGACCGCAAAGTGGCTCCTTGGGAAATTACCCGCGTACTTGCTCACGGCTCGGTTTATTTCGATGCCGATGTTGAAGCCATCACCCCCGCAGGCTTGATGAACTTTGTGAAAAAAGGCGGTTACGCTTGGTACGATATCGACCACATTGAGCGTCAAAACCGCAAAATCAACGCCGACGGCAAAGGTTGGCTCGCATTCACCAATGGTGATTGGATTCTTAAAAAGAAATTCCAAGACCTTAAACCTTCCGAACCTGCTCCCGAAGAGGCTGAAATTCAGGTTTACGTAAACCAAGGCGACTCATACGTAGAACTCGAAAGCCAAGGTGCTTACACCAACCTTAAACCCGGCGAAAAATTAGATTGGGCTGTTAGGTGGTATCTTACTAAGAAATAGGTTTATTTAGATTTTTTACAAGGTTATATTTTTGATTTATAAACGGCATCCGAGTATTTGGATGCCTTTTTTTTACCTACTGATAGATTTTTGCCTACAAAAAAACCGTCGGTGATATCCACCGACGGTTCGTGATTTTCCGCTTAATTTGCGGTAGTTATATAAGAATGTGAAACCTGAACTCTAATTTGTTTATTTTACATCTTCTTTGATCATCTCTTTAAATGCTAATCCGAAAATCAGATAGCCTGTGTTGCCGGCGATGGTGCCTTCGTTCTGTCCCCAGAGGAATGGCCAGTCGTCGAAGTTTTCAAAATGGTCGGGTTGACGGAAGAGCACGCCAGGAGCCATATTGCCGGGGATGAATGAGAAGTCTGCACGGTTGTTGCCGTAGAATACCGCTTTGGGACGAGTTGCGCCTACAACT
>JAGCYI010000144.1 GCA_017960885.1 Bacteroidales bacterium | reverse complement strand
GGTGTTGGCGGGGTAAACTTTGAGACCCTCGTCTGCCATATCGCCAAACATCATCTTGGCCTGCTGCTTAACGCTCTCTGCCTTAACTTCGCCATATACAAAAAGCACGCCCTCGTCGCTGTTGCTCATTGCAATTACAGGCACATCGTTGTATTCGCCGCGCTCGTAAAGGCGGTACTGGTCGTCGGTGATAACGTAGCCATCAACGCATGGCCAACAGTTTATCTGATTGTTGCTTACAATATCGTAAGCGTCTACCTGACGCATCTGTTTGATAGATTTCTTTTTGAGTATTTTCATTGCCTCAACGCCCTGCTGCTCGGCTATGCGCTGAGTGGAGCCGGTAATGTTGCTGCGTGGAGCGTCGGCGTAGGGTGCAAACGAACCGCCGCTCTGGCTTATTACTCTGTGGAATAATCCCTTAGCCAATGGTGATGCGCACAACATGCTGCAACTGATAGCACCTGCGCTTTCGCCAAAGATTGTTACCTTTGAGGGGTCGCCGCCAAAGTTTTTGATATTGCGCTGAACCCATTTGAGGGCAAAAATCTGATCGAGAAGTCCGTAGTTGCCCGAATGTCCGTTGGCAGACTCTTTTGAAAGTTCGGGATGAGCCATAAAACCCAATGCGCCTGTACGGTATTCAATGCTTACCACCACAACTCCGCGTTTAGCAAGATACTGCCAAAGGTCGCCGCCGTAATACTCGGTTTTGAATCCTCCGCCATGAATCCACACCATCACAGGTAGGTTGTCGTTGACCGAAGTGGCAGGAGTGGCAATGCCTAGATAGAGGCAGTCTTCGCTCATCATATCTTTGGTGAGTCCCGGACGAGTGGGCTGCGGAGGCCAAGGACCAAACTTGTCGGCTTTGTAAACCCCTGTCCACGGTTTTGCGGGTTGAGGGTCGCGCCAACGGAGGTCGCCCACGGGAGGAGCAGCGTAGGGAATGGCTTTGAATACACCAAGACCGTCTTCGAGAACGCCCTCAATGTCGCCGGTTTCGATGTGAGTTTTTACTATTGGTTGTGCAAACAACTGTGTTACAGGCATCAGCACCCATAACAACAAGAAAATGGGTAAGAATTTTTTCATACTAATATCGTTTAAAATTTTTTGGAAAGATAAAATAAAAAACGCGATAATCCAAAATTATCCTTGGCAATTTTGGCACATCGGCGGACGCTTGTTATGCTCAATCCTGCTTATAAAATCGTGATAATCATCTGATTTGAGAACCTCTGCAAGCGACATCTCCCTTAGATTGCCAAAACGGAAATCTGTATTCTTATCGTAACAGCACGGCAGAACATCTAACTCTGAGGTTATTACCACAGATTGAAAAATCCTTCGGCAGAATTTTATCGGGTGCTTTAAAATGCGGTCTTTGGTGTAACGAGAAAACTTCTGACTATCAGGCAAAAACATATCAAAACCTTCCTCAGTTTCTATCTGCATAGTTTTTACCCAAAACTTATCTGCCCCACAGTCCATGGCAATTTGTTTGATTTCGGTTAAATGGTTTTCGGTGATTTTGGAGGCAAGACATTGAACCTCTATAACAGGATTGCGCTTTTTAAGACGGCGCTTTGCGTTGGCTATCAGCGTAATGGCATTTTTGGCGGCGGCAAAATCTCCTCCCGAACGGTATGCGGAATATGATTCTTGATTGTAGCCGTCGAGAGGGATGATAATCTTGTCTAAACCAGCAAGCACAGTTTTTTCGGCGTTTTCATTATTAATTAGGTGTCCGTTCGACGATGTTACGGCAAAGATGTTGCTGCCATGCGCTATCTCTATCAGCCTTGTAAACAGCGGATTAATAAATGGTTCGCCCTGGAAGTATAGAAAAAGGTTGAGCGTGTATTTTTTGATATTGTCCACGGCGGTTTTAAACTCCTCCTCCCCTATCGTGTGGCGTTTCCGCTGCGACAATCCCATCCCAGTAAAGCACTCACGGCAATGCAGGTTGCAATAATTTGAAGGTTCTACCGACACCGACCACGGCATTCCCCAGATTGTCACTTTTTTAAAAATCCGCGTAATATACATTGATAATGAGCGGATTACAAGGTTAACCACCTTTCGCAAGGTGAGGTGACGGACAAAAAGGGCTATTTCGGCGAGTGGCATAGGATAGATTTTTGAGATTCGCTCATTGTTTTACGTCGTTGGACGATTGCAAAATTACACATTTTTTATACCTTTGGCGGCATAATTAAATAAAACATTCTTATCATTATGAAAAAAATTCTTATCTCTTGTGCCACGGCGTTGCTCCTTGCATCATGTGGCGGCAATGGCAACAATAAGGCTGCCGACAATGCTCAAGCCAACGATAACGCACAGACCGTTGACACAAATGCTACATCCGACAATGCTGCTGTACAACAGGAGGCTCCGACCACAGAAAAAGAGCCCGATATCTATGTGGCAGCATCTAAATTCATCGGCAACAATGACGAGGAAACCACTATTTACAAAAACGGAGAAATTCTCTACAAAGAAAGTGGCTGCGGAAGAATCGCGTTTATCTATGCCATCGGCGGACACGTGTTTTACGGCATCTACAAAACCAACTCTGATGTAGTTTGCAAACTTTATGTCGACGGTGAGTACAAAACCAACATAAGCAACGCCTACAAAGTTTGGAAGGGCGACAAGGACATATTTTTTGATGATGACAACGGCAAAATCATCGACCAGAACGGAAAAACAGTGTTTGAGTACACTGCCGACGAGGAAGGCTCTACTTCTGTGAACGATGTTTTGCAACACGACGGCGACATTTACGTGCTGATGAATACAGGCTTTGGCACAGAGGCGAGCAAACTCTTCAAAAACGGCAAGGAAATCAAAAACACCACAGGCGTAAGCGAGTGTTACGGATTGTGTTACAGCAATGGCGACGTATATTTCCGTGGATTTGGGCAGATGAACGCGCCTGTAATCTGCAAGAATATGGAGCCGGTGCTCAGCAACTTCAAACCCGAAGGCTCGTTTTGGATTATCAATGGCGATATCTATCACTCAGAGCCTTACGATGGAGTATCCGACGACGGTGAGTCGTATATCAACATTTTTAAAAACGGCAATAATCCCAAGAAGGTGAAGGGCTATCCCGAGAGTTACTGCCTTATGGATGCCAACGGCAGCGACATATATTATTGGTATTTAAGCGAAGGCGTGAATGCAAGTGTGTGCACATACAAGAATTTTGAGGAGGCAGCCTCTTACGAGTATAAGACTTCCAACCCCGATTATGGCGGTTTGAGAGCGTTCGGCATACATACCAAAAACGGCCATCTATATGCAGCCACGGCAGATCACGACAAGCCCAACGAGGTAACAATCCACAAGGATGCCGACGTTATCGGAACTTTCCCTGCATACGTATTGTTCGACGAGGAGAGTGAAGAGGATGGTCTTGACGTGCATTTCAGCATGGATATCGATTAGATTATTTTTTACTTTGAATATCAGAAAAATAGTATATTTGCGAAATTTTTTTTGACAAATACTATATGCAGAACAGCGACAAGACATATCCGCTTTTAGACGGAATCAACTATCCGTCAGACATTAAGAAACTTACCATCGACAAACTGCCCGCGCTGTGTAGCGACGTGCGCAAGTTTATCATCGATGTTTTGTCGCAGCACCCTGGACATTTTGCGGCAGGTCTCGGTGTGGTGGAACTCACTGTGGCTCTGCATTATGTTTACAATACACCTTACGACCAGATTGTGTTCGACGTGGGACATCAGGCATATCCGCACAAAATTCTCACCGGACGCAAAAATATATTTTCCACGCTGAGGAGTTTCCACGGCATGAGCCCGTTCCCAAACCGCGACGAGAGCGAATACGACGCATTCACCGTGGGACACGCCTCCACGTCAATATCCTCCGCGCTCGGCTTGGCTGTGGCTTCTGAAAAACTCGGCAGACACGACCAGCACGTTATCGCTGTTATCGGCGACGGCGCTATGACCGGAGGAATGGCTTTTGAGGCTCTCAACAATGCCGGAATTCAAAAAAACAACCTCCTCGTTATCCTCAACGACAACCACATGGCTATCGACCCAAACCGTGGTGCGTTGAACGATTATCTGCTCGACATCACCACTTCAAAAACCTACAACCGTGTGAAAAACGATGTGTGGAACGCTCTCGGCAAGTTTAACCGACTTGTACCAAGCGCACGGCAGTTTATAGCCAAGGTGGAAAACGGCATAAAATACGTGGTGATGAAGCGCAGCAATCTGTTTGAGGGATTGGGACTTAGATATTTCGGTCCTGTCGACGGTCACGATGTGGTGCACCTTGCCCAACTGCTCAACGATTTGAAAAACATTCCTGGGCCAAAACTCCTTCATATCAACACTATAAAAGGCAAAGGCTACAAATTTGCCGAGGAGAACCAGACCAAATGGCACGCCACCAGCAGCGCCTTCGACATCGACACCGGCAAAACCGTAAAAAACTCTTCTGCAAAACCGCAAGGTCCTAAATACCAAGATGTTTTTGGCAAAACCGTTACCGAACTCGCAACCCACAACAGCAAGATTGTGGGCGTAACACCTGCAATGCCCACCGGCTGCTCGCTCAACATTATGGCTGAGAAATTTCCCGACCGTGTTTTCGATGTGGGCATCGCCGAGGAACATGCTGTAACTTTTTCGGCAGGAATGGCGGCACAGGGACTTGTCCCCTACTGCAACATCTACTCGTCGTTTATGCAACGCGCCTACGACCAGATTATTCACGATGTTTGTCTGCCCCGTCTGCCAGTGATTCTCTGCTTAGACCGGGCTGGACTTGTGGGTGCCGACGGAGCAACCCATCAAGGTGCGTTCGACATATCTTATCTCCGACATATTCCTAACCTCACCTGCGCCGCGCCAATCGACGAGATTGACCTTCGCAACATGCTCTACACCGCACAGTTAGGCGACAAAGGTCCTTTTTCGATACGATACCCACGAGGCAACGGCTTTAATCCCGACTGGGAAAAGCCTTTTGAGGAAATAGAGATTGGCAAAGGCCGCCAAATATCCGACGGAGAGGATGTTGCCATAATATCTATCGGCACGGTAGGTCACGAGGTGCAATTGGCTGTTCAGGAGTTGAACGCAGCGGACATCTACCCTGCGCACTTCGACATGCGCTTTATCAAACCGCTCGACACCGCCCTGTTAGACAGCATCTTTGCCAAATACCACAAAATCATCACCGTAGAAGACAACGTGCTGCAAGGCGGATTCGGCTCTGCCATCTGCGAATATGCCTGCGACCATTTTTACACATTGAAAATCAAGCGTCTGGGCATACCCGACAGGTTTATCGAGCACGGTTCGCCCGAAGATTTATATAAAGTGTGCGGAATCGACAGCGGAACAATTGCGGGAGCGGTGAAAGAGATGATAAAATAGGCTACCAAATTTTGCTTCTGTCGGCAGAAACCTGATAACCGATAGTAATTATAAAACTCTTATTATAAGAAATAGGGGCTTCGATTTCTTTGTAATCTCGGAACACATTGATTGAAAACGCACAATCTACCGTAAAATGCCGATAGTAACATCCACCGCCGGCAAGCACGTAAAGATTCACCCTACGAGGAGTCCAATCAAAAATATAATCGGTATTGGGCACTTTGGTATCATAGAATGTCATAGTCTTGTCTTCGTTGTACATAATGGCGGGCATCGCTCCAACGAACACATATGGACGGGGCTTGCGTCGTCCCTCTCCCGAATATTTCAGTTTGAATGGCACAACAAGGTTGTTGAACCTGACTTTGGCATCATAATGAATGTTGTTTCCCATCTCGGTATCGGAAAATGTGGCTCCCGTGCCAAAATATCCGAATCCCAAGGTCCAATACTTATAACGTGCCATACGGTAGCCATAATAACCCTCAAAATAGTAGTTGAGCATAGGAGTTACAGATTCCACCTCCTTGGTAGTGATAGAACCGATGGTAACGCCACCCTTCATGCCGAAAACCTGCGCACGAGCAGGCAAGCAAACCGAAACGAGCATTACCGCAATGCCTGATACCGCTAAAAGTTTGGCAATAAGTTTCATGATATAAGGCTGTTATCGTCGCCGGTAGGTTCTTGAATTTCTGTTTTTCTGAAAATATACGCCCACCGAAACAAGGAACACTTGATTGCGAAGAACTTTTTTCTGATTGTCGGTTTTTTCTTCCACAGAGAAGAATCCTATTTTGTAACTTGCGTCGAAATAAAGGTCCACACTGCGCGAAATCGATGTCTGATAGCCTATGGCAAAAGCCGCACCCACATCATATTTGCGGAGTTTATTGATAAAACTATTGTACGAACCCCTGCTCCTCGACATTGTATCGCGGGCAATTGAGTCTTTTCTCCAATCTGAACTTGCCTGCAATGCCATAGAAGCAAACGGACCTATTTTGGTGTAAATATCTCCGAAAGACTGTTTCCAAAAAAGCGGAATTTGCAGATAATCAACATTTTTGGTAATTTTTACCTTTTCGCGAGCCATACCTTTTGCCATTTCGTCGGTCTTGATAGTAACTCCTTGTTGGGAGTAATATGCGCCAACCTCTAAAAAGGCGTCATAAACAAGGGGAATATCAACGTTGATACCAGGACACATTCCTATCCTCGGTTTGCTATCCTCAATTTTGTCGGTGCCTACAAGGTTGGAAAAGTTGGCGCCCATGCTGATGCCGAAAACAGGTTTCTGGGCAGAGTGTTTCTGCGCCTGACAATTGACGGCCACAAGTGCTAATAATATGATTAGTAATGTTTTGTTGCGCATATAATTACCAGTTTTATAATATTCAAAGTTGACTCACATTCTATTCTTTAACGTAATCTCTTAGTTAAAAATTATTCTAAAACTATAAAATAACAAAAAATATACCGATTGGTCTGGTTCAGTCTGCGTCGGTAAATGTCCTGCCTGCCTTGGTGTATATTCTCCATTTATCCAAAAGGTCGGCGAATCCCTGCGGCAAGGGCGAATCAAAACTCATCACTTTGCCTGTGGCTGGATGCACAAATTCCAATGTCTTGGCGTGGAGCGCCTGCGAGGGCAAAAGCGAAAAGCAGTTTTCTACAAAACGTTTGTATTTGGTAAAGGTGGTTCCTCTGAGTATCTTGTTGCCACCGTACACATCGTCGTTGAAGAGCGGATGGCTCTTGGTTTTCATGTGGACGCGTATCTGATGGGTGCGGCCTGTCTCCAGCTTACATTCTATAAGTGTAACATATCCAAAACGTTCCAGAACTTTATAATGCGTAATGGCAGGCTTTCCTATTCCTGTTTCAGGGTCGAACACGCACATGCTCTTGCGGTCGCGAGGATTGCGTCCGATATTGCCCTCTATTGTGCCATAGTCAGTATCGAAATCGCCCCATACAAGTGCCTGATAACGACGGTTTACCGTGTGGTTGAAAAACTGCTTGGCAAGATGAGTTTTGGCAGATTCGGTTTTTGCAATCACCAAAAGTCCCGAAGTGTTTTTGTCGATACGGTGCACCAGTCCTGGACGTATGTCGTCGGACGAAAAATTTGAGTTTCCACCGAAATGGAAGGCGAGCGCATTTACAAGAGTGCCAGTGTAGTTGCCATGTGCTGGATGAACCACCATTCCGGCAGGCTTGTTGATCACAATCAACGATTCGTCCTCGTAAACAATATCGAGAGGAATATCCTCTGGTTCAACCTTAAAATCAACGGGTTCGCCCGGCAGATTCACTGTAATCACATCGTAAGGATGCACACGGTAGTTTTGCTTTACAACATTGCCGTTGGCGAATATACAACCAGCTTTGGCGGCTTCCTGAATTTTATTGCGCGAAATACCAGCGATACGGTTGTCGAGAAACTTGTCGATACGCACAAGTTCCTGCCCCTTGTCGGCCTCAAAGCGGTAGTGCTCGGCAAGTGCGGGAGATGCCTCATCGGTGGTTTCTATATCTACATCTTCGTCGTCGAATTCTTCGGTATCAATTGGATCGTCGGTCATTGCTATCTGATTTTTATAAATTTGGAGGTAAAAGCGCCAATTTTGACAAAGTAAACGCCCTCAGCCAGGTCAGAAATGTCGTATTCTTGGTTGTCGGCTGTGGAAAAGCTCTTAACAGTTTTGCCTGTAACGCTCACTATATATAATGTGTGGTCGGCGGCGGTGTCCAATCCCGAAATCCTAATGCGGTCTTTGGCAGGATTTGGCGAAATTGTAATAGTGTTATTAGATTGAATATCAGCGACAAAATCGTCGGTTGGAGTCGACAGGCTTCCAAATGCGGGACGAATCATTATCTGTCCCTTCTCGCTCGAAAGCTTCCACTGTCCGTTGATGTTGTAATAATTTACGGCAACGCCAGTAGTGCTTTTGTCAAAACCTACGTTAAGTATCTCGTTCTGAGTTTTTTGCCAACCAATAAAGAATGTGTCGGACACCGTTACGGCTTTTTTCAACGGAAAGAATACAAAACTTCCGCACTCGTTTTTGGGCAGCGACAAGTTGTCGGCAGAGTACAGTTCTTCAGCAGGCAGTCCGTCTTCGCAGTTCCAGATTTTCAGATGGAAAAAGTCGGCCTGCGCATCGTTGAATGTGGGATTAAAGTAGATGTACACGCCCTTGATATTATCTGTGATAAGAGGAGCAAACTTCACAGCCACCATGCTTCCTGTAGAACCTTCGCCGTGAATACCATATCCAGCCTCGGCAGAACCGTCGTCGTAAGCATAATAATCGGCAAGGGTCTTGGTGTCGAAATAGGTGTTGTTTTGGGCGAAATCATAATGCGACACATCGCTCACCAATCTTAAACCTATCTGATATTCAGCCTTTTCTGCATCTGACTTAAATTTGTAAGGAAACTGTTTTGTCTCCGAAAAATCCCAATACGACGGCAAGTTGTACGAACCGAGCATCAAAGTATCATTGCAGTCTTTGTTCTTGATTATCAGATTTATAGAATCAAGCATACGGGGCTGGTTGTCGTTGTTGCGATAATAAACCGAATAATACAATTTGGTTTTGTCTACAGCTTTGGAGTAATGCTTCCACGGAATTGTCATGTATTGGTTAAACTTTATCTCGGGACAATTAGTAAGTGCAACATCCTGATAAACAGTATCGATAGCCGAACGCAACTTATCTAATTTCACATAATCCACAAGCCAGAAGTCGCAATTTGATACCAAGTCGGCTTGTTTAGGAGATCCAAGACTGAAATAGTTTCTAAACCTAAAACGGAACCCCTTTTGAAGATACGCTTTTTGATTGATAGGCACCACAGCCTGCTTAAAAGCGTGACAAGCCGAACCCGGTATTGTAAGTACGTTGGTCCATTCATCGTCTTCGGGCGAATAGAAATCGAGCATCAACTCGTCTTCGTTTTCAGGAGCGTCGCCAAAACCGCCTGGCTGGTAAAAAAACGACAGGAAAATAGTATTATCACCTGGATAATAAAGGTCGATGGGTTTCGACGTTAGCGTATCACCACTGGCATACTTAGTGCCATATTGCGAAGGGTAAAACTCGCCGTCGATATTCAAAGCGTCGAACACGGCAACGCCAATGCTCGGCGGACGGTTAGGCAATGTGTTTGAGAGCGTTACGCCGTTGTTTTGCCATAAACTATTATCAGGTTCGGTGCCGTTGTAAGAAAAATCATCAAAAAACGGCAAGGCAAGTGTGTCAGAATCTTGCGCAACCGATAATGTTGCGCAAAACACTGATAATGCAGTTGTTAGTATTTTATGCTTAAATGGCATAGTGTTAAATCTTAAAAATCATCTAAGCTATCCTCGTCGGATTGCGAAGGTGAATTATTGTCGGAATCGTCGCTAACAGCATCGCCTCCAGTGAGTTTGCTCTGGTCGGTGGTGATCCATACGTCAATTTCAGAACCAGGTTGCACCAAACGGCCTTTGGCAGGCGACTGTTTGTAAATAACGGCAGATAGCGAGTCAGATTGTGTTTTTACAGTACCATCGCCAATTTTAGCACCAATATTGAGCGAATTTTGTGCAGCCACAAGTCCGGCAGTATATAGCGAATAACTTTTCAGGTCGGGCACCATGGTTTTTGTGTTGCCGTCTTCCTCGCCCTTGCCAAGCACGAGGTCGATAAGCGAACCTTTTGCGAGACGTGTGCCAGCCGGAATATCCTTGCCATTGAACTTTTGCTCAATAACGGCATCGCGTGCAATATCAGGCTTGTAAGTAATCTTGCCTACGCCCAATCCTACAGTTGCCAACTGAGCCTGAGCCGACTTGATAGAAAGGTCGATAAGCCTTGGCATTGACACTTGTTCTGCCGAATAAGCCTTGATAGTGAGGAATATGGTACGCTCTTTTTTTACCTTGAAGGTAGCGGGCGGTGTCTGGTCGATAACCGTTCCAGGAGCTGCGTTTGAACTATAAACCGAGTCGCTGATTTCGTATTTCAAACCGCGTTCATCGCAAATTTTTTGAACCTCGGCAAGAGTAAGCCGGCGAAGTTCAGGAACGCTAACATTCTGACCATGACGGGTATAAACGCGTAGCGCCACAAATACCAATACTACCACAAGTACCACTACAGCCGCCAATATTGCCAGCTGCCTTAAAAGTATCAGCCATTGCGAACGGCTGTCGTCTTGTGTATCCACAGTGGGTTTTTCAGGTGTTTCTTCCATGTTATGTTATTATTATTAAGTGTTGTTAGCTTGACAAAAATGCATAGTTTTTCTAACAGCAAAGGTAAGCAGATTTTCCAACTTTTAAAATAAAATTCTTTTTTTTGCTACAATTTGAAAAAAAGTTGTTTATTTTGCTGAAAATAATAATATTTGTAATCGAAATTAACGAAATTACACATCAGCGTAAAACACTGCAAACCAATAATATGAGTATTAGCGAGAGACAAACAGTCCTTATAGTAGACGATGCAGAGTCGATAACGGAGTTTATCAAACAGCTTCTCGAAGAACATGGTTACTCCGCTGTTGGCTGTGGCAACGGCGTTGAAGCGTTGAGGCTCGCGGTTGAAATAAGACCAGACCTGATACTTTTGGACATTATGATGCCAGATGTTGACGGGTACGCTATTTGTGCCCAACTCAAAGCCGACAACAAGACTAAAGATATTCCTGTGATATTTTTGTCGGCGCTCAACAGCTCGTTCGACAAGGTGAAGGCGTTTAAATGCGGTGCTGTGGACTATATCACCAAACCCGTGCAAAACGACGAACTGATGGCCCGGGTAAAAACTCACCTAACTATCAGCAACTTACACCACTCGCTATTATCTTGCAACCGCGACCTCGAAGAAAAAATCAAGGAGCGGACCCAGAACCTCGAAACCGAAAACGAAAACCTCCGAAGTCTCAACGCCATTATGGAAAAAACGTTGATCAAATATCGCAACCAAAGCGACATGACCGACGAGGAGAAAAAACTCCGCAGAACATTCCTCGAAGACATCAGGCAAGAGCTGCTTGCTCCATTGCAATCGATTTACGGCTTTGCTGGAATTATAGGCAGCGGAGGAATGAATGAAGAAAAAATCAAGGAATACTCCAATGCAATTGAAACCAATGCGCAATATCTTTGCACCAGTTTCGACAAAATAATACAGTATTCGCTTCACAAAATAGACCCAATAAAACCAAATCCCACAATTGTGGATGTGTCGGCGCTGATTTACGATATTTGCTCACTCCGTAAACCAACTGTTGACCACAAGAACATACAGCTTGTGCTCAAAGACAGCCTCGGCAACCAGAATCAATTCTTCACCGACAATACTATGCTGTCGTGCATTATTGAAAACCTCATCGACAATGCTATTGAGTTTACCAAAGAGGGGTCTATTGAAGTGCACGCCTCGCACGACAACGGCAGTTTTGTGTTCTGCATCAAAGACACCGGCATAGGCATCAATCCTGAAAAAATTGATATAATATTCAATCCGCTGGGACACAACGATAAAACCTCCACTCGTGGTTACGCTTTCGCAACTATAGGTCTGGCATTGGTAAAAGAATTTGTTGAAACCCTACAAGGTCAGATTTGGATAGACTCCACACCGGGACGAGGAACAGAATTTTATATTTCGCTTCCTGCCGATGCCCTCAAAAGCTCCATGGGCGACAACAATATTTTTGCAAACAAAACCATCATTGTGGCAGATGATGACGATGTTTCGTTCATACTCTTGAGCGAAGCCATCAAACATACTGGAATAAAGATTCGACGTGCAAAAGACGGCAGAGAACTGTTTGAAATGTTCAGACTCAACCCTGCCCCTCTGATAATCACAAACCTCAAACTGCCAGTAATGAACGGCACCGAGGTGCTAAAAATTATCAAAAAAATGTCACCAGAGACTATCGCTATTGCGCAAATGCCTTATTTCTCGGCAGTTGACAAACGCAATTATTCCAACTCACTTTGCGACGGCCTTATCGAAAAACCCGCTAAACAGGAACAAATTATCGAGGTACTTAAAAAACATCTTATTAATAATGCATAATGCATAATGCACAATGCATAATAATGAAAAATTAAAAATTAATATAATATACATCATTCAAATTATAAAAAAAACAACCAAATGGAACAAAAACAGATAGACGCCAAAGCAGCTGACAACGTGCGCATGCTCGCAGCCGCAATGGTAGAGAAAGCCAACTCTGGACACCCGGGCGGTGCTATGGGTGGCGCAGATTTCGTACACATCCTTTATTCTGAATTCTTGAAATTCGACCCCAATGATCCTTCTTGGGACAATCGCGACCGTTTCTTCCTCGATCCTGGACACATGTCGCCGATGCTTTATTCGATACTCACACTCTGCAACAAATTCTCGTTGGAAGATATCAAAAACTTCCGTCAGTGGGGCAGCGTTACACCCGGTCACCCCGAGCGCGACATCAACCGTGGCATTGAAAACACATCTGGTCCCCTCGGCGTAGGTCACGCACTCGGTATTGGTGCTGCCATCGCTCAGGAGTTCCTCGCTGCACGTTTTGGCAAACGTCAGGAGCACAAAACCTACGTTTACATCTCTGATGGCGGTATTCAGGAAGAGATTTCGCAGGGTGCCGGTCGTATCGCCGGTTTCCTCGGATTGAAGAACCTCATCATGTTCTACGATTCTAACAGCATCCAACTCTCTACCAAATGCACCGACGTTTCTGACGAAGACACTTACGCAAAATACAAAACTTGGGGATGGAACGTTGTAAAAATCAACGGTAACGACCCCGCCGCTATCCGTCAGGCTCTCACCAACGCTCAAAGCGAGAAAAATCGTCCTACCCTCATCATCGGTCAAACTTCGATGGGCAAGGGTATCGTTGACGCAGAAAACAACTCGTTTGAAGGCAAATGCTCTACTCACGGTCAGCCTGTTGGCAAATCGGGTGGCGACTTTGCAAAAACTATCGCACACCTCGGCGGCAATCCCGAAAATCCGTTTGAAATCTTCCCCGAAGTTAAAGAATACTACGCCAAGAAACTTGCTCAAAAAGCAGAGCAGGCAAAAGCCGAAAAAGCCGAAGAGGCTAAATGGGCTGCTGCTAATCCCGAATTGGCTAAGAAACTCGAGAAATTCTACAAAAACGATTTCGAACTTCCCGATTTCAAAGACCTCAACTTCGACAAGGCTACCGCTACTCGTGGCGCATTGGGCAAGACCCTCGCTGCTATGTACGGCAAAATCGAGAACCTCGTTGTGGCTTCTGCCGACCTTTCTAACTCTGACAAGACCGACGAGTTCCTCAAAAAGACCAAATCATTCGTTCCTGGCGACTTCAGCGGTTCGTTCCTCCAAGCAGGTGTATCAGAACTCACAATGGCAGCACTCTGCACAGGTATGTGTCTCCACGGCGGCGTAAGAACCGTTTGCGGCACATTCTTCGTATTCTCCGACTACGAGAAACCTGTTCTCCGCGTTGCAGCATTGATGAAGACTCCCGCTATCTTCCTCTACACTCACGACTCATTCCGCGTAGGCGAAGACGGACCTACCCACGAGCCTATCGAGCAGGAAGCACAAATCCGCCTCATGGAGCAGGTAGACAACCACGACGGCAAGATGTCGACACTCGTTCTCCGTCCCGCCGACGGTTACGAATCAATTGCCGCTTACAAGATGGCTATCAAGAACCTCGACTGCCCCACAGTAATGATTGGTTCTCGTCAGAATATCGAGTGTCTGCCCCAAGGAAAAGCAGCATCGCAACTCGACCGTGCCGAGCAAATCAAGAAAGGCGGTTATGTTGTATGCCAAACTGCCGAAGGCAATCCTGACGTAGTTTTGGTTGCCAACGGTTCAGAGGTTGCCACATTGGTGGGCGCTGCTCCCGCAATTGCAGAACAAACCGGCAAAAAAGTTCGCGTAGTATCTGTAATCTCGCCTCGCTTGTTTGAAAATCAGGGTGAGGCTTACATGGAGAGCGTTATTCCATCGTCGGCAAAAGTTCTCGGTATGACCGCAGGACTTCCGAGCGTGTTCGCCACCATCATCCCAGGATTCAAGAAAGACGTATTCGGCCTTACACACTTCGGCGCTTCGGCTCCCGCAGGCGTATTGGACGAAAAATTCGGATTCAAACCCGAACTCTTTGCTCAGTGGGCAGTGGCTAAATTGAAATAAGCACACCTTATATAATTGTAAAAACTGACGGGGCGATGGCTTCGTCAGTTTTTTTTAATAATCTTTACCTATGGACATCACAATTTACACCGATGGAGCGTCGAGAGGCAATCCAGGACCAGGTGGATTCGGCACTGTGCTGCTCTACGGACAATACCGCAAAGAGATTTCGCAGGGATTCCGACTCACCACCAACAACCGAATGGAACTTTTGGCAGTGATCATCGGTCTCGAAGCGCTCAAAAAGCCGGGCATGAACGTAACCATCTACTCCGACTCTAAATACGTGGTAGACAGCGTGGAGAAAAAATGGATTATCGGCTGGCTCAAAAAAGGATTCAAAGATAAGAAAAACAAAGACCTCTGGCTGAGGTTTCTAGAAGTATACAAGCAGCACACAGTAAAGTTTGTATGGATAAAGGGACACAACGAGACCCCCGAAAACGAACGCTGCGACCGTCTGGCTGTGGCTGCAGCATTAGACACCCCTAACCTACTCGACGACACCGGATATATTATGGAAGCGAAGTCCGCTAATCTCTTTTGACAAGTTTTTTAAGATTTCTGCCCGTAATGGCAGTGCCAAAAAAAAATTTATTACCTTTGGAACGGAAAAAATAATTAAAAGGACACATCATTTATGAAAAGCCACACCTTTATATATATAATAACGGCAGCATTGTTGGCAGTATCGTGCGGCTCTGGTAAAAAACTTGTACAAGAACAGCAGACCGCAAGCCGATATTTTTACGAAAAGCAATACGACTCAGCAGCAGCGGCTTACGAGAACATAATTGCCAAATATGAAGCCAAAAACATATCAGCACCTGCCGAAGTGTACGCCTCGGCGGGCAAGTCGCTCTACTATTCGGGGCGCGAAAAAGACGGTGTTGACCTGCTCTACAAGGCAGAATGCATGGGCTACGATGATGAATTGTCGCTTATAATGAAAATTAAGTACTATCACAAGATCGACAATCACAGCAAAGAACTCAACAACCTTGAAAAATATCAGCAAATGTATCGCAACGGCGACGAGATACAATATGTGAGCATCCGCCTGCTAAAACGATACATGCAGATGAGCGAATATCAGAAAGCACAGAAAGCCTACGAACAGATCAAAAACCCCGAGGCATCTGAAATAGAACTGATGGAATACTACCACACCGCACTCACCAAAAACGGACAAAAGGACAAAGCCGACCAGGTGGCGCAGCGGCTGTTCAACGCCGACCCTACAAACTTTACGGGACTTAACTACACCGCCCGCAAAGCCTTCGACCACGCCGAAACAGCATACGTGGCTGCCATCAAAGAGTACGAGGCAAAAAAGACCAACGCCGCATACCGCACCATGGTGCAGAAAACAAAACCGCTGATAGAAGAGTTTAAAACCGCTAAAACTCTGTACCTCAAATTATACAATCTCTATAAGCGCCCCATCGACGCTGAAATTTTATCAAGAATATACAAACGGCTCAACGACAAGAAGAACGCCGCCACATACGAACGTTTAAGCAAACAGAAAAAATAAGATTTACCATGACACTTACAGAACAGATTCAGGACGATATGAAGTCCGCAATGAAAGAAAAAAATCAGGCAAAACTCGCCGCAGTTCGCGCTATCAAAGCCGAAATTCTCAAAGAGCAGACATCGGGCAAAGGCTCGGAAGTTACCGACGCCGACGTGCTTAAACTCATCCAAAAGATGGTTAAGCAGCGCAACGACTCAATAGCCATTTACCAGCAGCAAGGCCGTCAAGACCTCGTTGACGAAGAAAACGCTCAATTGGACTTTATAAAATGTTACTTACCCAAACAACTTTCGGAAGCAGAAGTAGAAGCAATTGTAAAACAAATAGTTGCCGAAACAGGCGCAACTTCGGTTAAAGATATGGGCAAGGTAATGAAAGCCGCCAACGCTCAATTAGCAGGCAAAGCCGAAAGCAAAATGATTGCCGACATTGTTAAGAAGTGCCTCAACAACTAATGGAAAAACTCTCGTTAGAAAAACTGAACAGGATTTCGGTTGAGGAATTTAAGCAGGCAGAGAAAACGCCCATAATTGTTGTGCTCGACAATGTGCGTAGTGCACTCAACGTGGGTTCGGTTTTCCGCACTTGCGACGCATTTCGCATTGAACGCATTGTGCTCTGCGGCATTACAGCCACTCCGCCCAACAACGAAATCCGCAAAACAGCCATCGGCGCAGAGCAGTCGGTAGAATGGACATACGCCAAAGATTCGATATCAGCCGTCAACGACCTTAAAGCGCAGGGCTACACCATTATAGCAGTGGAACAAGCGGCAGAGAGCGTTCAAATTCAGGACTTCTCTCCTACCGGCATTGCCAAAGCAGCACTTGTTTTTGGCAACGAGGTTAAAGGCGTGGACGATGGCATTATGGACATCTGCGACATTTGCGTAGAAATTCCGCAATTTGGCACAAAACACTCTCTAAATGTGAGCGTTAGCGCAGGAATTGCTATTTGGGAAGTATTTAAAAAGTTTACAGCGAAAACCGCTCAGTAATATTCCCCGGAATCTCATCAAAGTTGTGAGTAACATATATAAGAGTGCGCCCCGACTGTCGGCAATAAAAGTCGATTACGTTGCGGGCGCGTTTTTTGTTTATGGCGTCCAACCCATGCAGAGGCTCGTCT
>JAGCYI010000143.1 GCA_017960885.1 Bacteroidales bacterium | reverse complement strand
GTCGGTACCAGTTTCGAGCGAATTGTAGTAGTACATATTGCCGTACATATTGCGGAGGTTTTGATACAAACCAGTAAGACCTCCATTGATACCCTCTTGAGTTTTGAAGTAGCCGGGCTCAAAATTAGAGCGAGGCTCTTCATCGAGAATATCCTGGCATGCAGTTAAGCCCAACGAAGCCAATGCTGCCGCCAATGCTATATTTTTAAAATTTGTGTTCATTGCTTTATAAATATTAGTCGTTAATTAGAAAGTAAAGTTAACACCAAACATATAAGTCCTTGTAGAAGGAGTGTTAGTACCGATTGTAAGCAAACGTCTTTGACCGTAAGCAACAGCAGCATTTTCGTTACCGTATGAGTTGGTTTCAGGATCCATACCAGATTCTTTCTTGTAAGGCGAGAACATTACAAAAGGATTGAGAATCGAAGCGTAAACTCTCATCTTAGAGATACCAACATTCTTCAAAGCTTGCAATTGGTCGAAATTATAACCTAAGGTTATAGTACGGATTTTCAAGTAAGATGCGTCGAAATAACCGAGAGTGCTACCGTATTTTGGGTTATTACCATCGCGGATACCGTTGGGAGCGGGATAATGTGCACCAGGATTAGAGGGAGTCCAGTAATCAACATCAATATTGTTGTTACGACCGCTGAGAGTGTTGAGATAACCGCTTGAACCATAGAGTGTGCTGATGAGCAAACCACCTACTTTGTAAGCACCAACGATGCTGAGGTCGATGTTGCGCCAAGCAACTGTGGTATTGAAACCGCCTTGGAAATCACATTCCATGCTTTGAGGAATTTTATCTTCATCACTGATGGCACGAACAGGAACACCGTTTTCATATTCGCCAGTGTATTGTACTTTAATCATACCAGGAGCACCAGCGGGTTCGAGAATTGCACGAAGAGCTTCTTCGTCTTCTTGCCAAATACCTTCATATTTGTAATCGTAGATACAGTCGATAGGTTTGCCAACAAACCAGTTGTTGTTGCGATCCTCTAGCTGACCGGATGAAAGTTTAACAAGTTTATTACGGTTAACGTACATGTTAACACCAGCTGTCCAAGTCCAACCATTATTGTCGTTGATGATTGTTCCGTCGATGTTAAGCTCGAAACCTTTGTTTTCTGTTTCGCCAATATTAGCCATATAGCTACCAACACCAGCCGAACCAGGAAGACCTACGCTAAGCAATACGTTTTTGGTAGACATTTTATAATATTCAGCAGTAACATTCAAGCGGTTACGGAAGAAAGAAAGGTCAACACCTAAGTTCCAAGTAGTAGAGAATTCCCATCCGAGTTCAGGGTTAGGAAGTTCTGACACATAGAAACCAGTAGTAGTTTCAGTGCCGTAGTTGTAAGGCTGGGTTGCAAGCAAACCAAAAGTTTTGTAAGGATCAACAGATTGGTTAGATGTTTCACCATAACCTAAACGGAGCTTCAACTGATCGAGCCAAGTAACACCGTCCATAAACTCTTCGTTCTTAACATTCCAACCGAGCGAGATAGCAGGATAAGTGTGCCATTTGTGACCCTCGGCAAGACGAGAAGAACCATCGCTACGTACTGCAACGCTAAGCATATATTTGCTGTCGTAAGAGTACATCAAACGAGCCATGTACGAAATCAAACCAGTTTTTGAATAACCTTGGTTAGATGGGTTAACAGTGATAGTACCGTTAGCACGACCGATATTCCAATATTGGAACATAGTGGGGATGTCTTGACCGGTCATATTAGAAGAGTTGAAGAGGCTTTGCTCAGCAGAATACATTGCCACAAAGTTGATGCTATGTTTTTCGGCAATAATCTTATCGTAAGTAATGAGGTTTTCAACAGCCCAGTTGGTAGTAAGCTGATTGGTAACACCTGCGCTCGAAAGAGCATCGGGGTTGTCGCTAAATACACCTTGACCGGTGTAGTTGCCGCTATTTTGATGACGGAGGTTGAGACCAACATTTACTCTGTATTTCAAACCTTTAACGTATGGGAGCTCTGCTTCGCCATAGAAAGTATTGTACGATCCAAACACTTTGCGTTTGTTTACATAAGAATCATCAAGCCATTCAAGAGTTGTGCGAGTTACCACATAATTGTTGCCCGAAGCACGGTTGATACGAGTTTTAAACGAACCATCCTCATTATAAGGATCAGTGATAGGAGTAGCAGCAAGAATGCTAAACATTTGATTGCAATCGTTAGTAATAGAATAGTTGTTAGTGGTGCTGAATCCCAGTTTAAAATAGTTACCAATTTTCTGGTCAACAGAACCGCGAAGCGAGAAACGTGAAAAATCTTGCAAAGGAACAACAGCTTCTTCGCGATAATAACCTAAACCGAAAGAATAGTTGCCAGCTTGTGTGCCACCTGTAACTGTAACATCGTGGCTTGTAACCATACCTTTGTCGAAGAAAAGATCCTGCCAATCAGTATCCACTCCCTCTCTTTCGTCGGTACCGTAGTTGGTGTATTCAGGATTTGCACCAGCACCAAACAATTCGGTATACTGAGCACCATTCATCATAGGATATTTTGCAAAAATGGTTTTGATACCATAATATCCATTGTAAGAGAATTTTGCCTTCTGACCTTCAGAACCACGGTTTGTGGTAATAATGATAACGCCGTTGGCACCACGCGAACCGTAGATGGCTGTTGCAGAAGCATCTTTCAAAATATCCAACGACTTGATGTCAGAAGGATTGATGTCGCTGAGGCTGCCTGCAAAAGGAATACCGTCGAGCACGATAAGAGGGTCGTTGCTTGCGTTGAGCGAGCGAGTACCACGGATACGGATCTGCATGGTTTCACCAGGTTTTGAAGATGTTTGAGTCATCTCCACACCAGCAATACGGCCTTGCAGATTTTGGGTAATGTTAGAACCTGCAACAGCGCGCATGTCGTCGCCTTTTACACTGGCCACCGAACCAGTAACAGCCTCTCTGCGTTGTGTGCCGTAACCTACAACAACAACCTCTTCGAGAGCCTTGGTGTCTTCTTCCAAAACGATATTCATGTTAGAAGAAGCGGTTGCGGTTTGTGTCACGTAACCCATAAAAGAGAAAACGAGAGTAGAACCACTTGATACGTTCAACGAGAACTTACCATCAAGGTCGGTGATAGTTCCGTTGATTGTACCTTGTTCAAGCACGGTTACACCTATAAGAGGTTCACCGGATGTTGATGTTACAGTTCCCGAAGCGGAGGTCTGAGCCATTGCCGCAGTCGAGACAAACATCAAGGGCAGCATTATCAGCAGTGCCCACAAAAATTTCAGATTTGCCTTCATAAAAAATTTTAGTTTAAATTGTTGAAACTCTGTAAGATTAAATCTGTAAAAAATGTAACTAATGATAAGGTGTGGATTATTCCTCCGATTAAGGAGGTGTTTTCCGTCCCTCATTTCGTTAACAAAAATTTAAAATTAAGGCAACGTTGACTATACCATTTTGAAACAAATGGTTTAAACTTTTTAACAAATTTTTAAGATTCCAAAAAATTTATTTAACAATGTTTATTTATAGAATGTAACATTGATAATCAGAATATTACACAATTAATAATTACAAAACCTACAATTAGTGTATCAAAATCAACAGTTGTTTTTTAGAAAAAAGTGTTGCATGTAACATTATTATTAGCCGCAAAAAGCAAAAAAAATGGTATATTTGCGCTAAATAATCACAACAAAACAAAACCATGAAAAAACTTATCCTATCGCTTCTAATAGCCGCCACATGTCAGGTTTACGCGCAAACCAACGAACTCTCAGTAACCGACGTAACCAAAGGCGCATATCGCTTTTACTCAAACACTTTCGACGACATCACGCCCATGAGCGACGGCGAGACATACATCGCTCTCAAAGATGGCAACATAGTTAAATGCTCGTTTGCCACCGGCGAAACTATCGAAACCATTCTCGCAGGTCCTTATTACGGTTTTGAAATGTCGCCCACCGAAGATAAGCTACTCTATTACAACGAGTACCAGCCTATTCACCGAAACTCTTTTTACACACATTATTATATATACGACATCAAAACCAAGAGCAAGAGTCCGCTCTTCGAGGAATCGTTGCAGCAGCAGGCAACGTTTTCGCCCGACGGCAAAAAGGTGGCGTTTATTGTTGACAACAACATATTAGTCAAGGACTTGGAATCGAACCAAGTAACCCGCGTCACCACCGACGGCGAAATCAACAGCATCATCAACGGCATTCCCGACTGGGTGTACGAAGAGGAGTTCTCTTTTAACCGCGCTTACGAGTTTTCGCCCGACAGCAAAAAAATCGCATATATCAAGTTCAACGAAAGCGAGGTTCGTCAGTACACCCTGCAATATTACAGCATGATGTCGCCCGAATACGATCCCGACAACCTCTACCCCATCAACTTCACCTACAAATATCCCAAAGTGGGCGAAAACAACTCCGTGGTTTCGGTAAATGTGTACGATTTTGCCTCGGCGCAGACCCAAACCGCCGACCTGGGCAAAGAAACCGACATCTATATACCTAAAATTCAGTGGACCAACGACCCCAGCACGCTCTCAATTGTGCGCATGAACCGCAAGCAAAACCATCTCGACCTGCTCGCCTACAACACCAACGACCTATCCACCAAGGTGTTTTTCAACATGACCGACAAATATTATATTGAGGAAGAAGTGCCGCAGAGCATCGAGTATCTCAGCGACAACAAATCGTTTCTCATCCAGTCGGAACAGAGCGGATACCGCCACATCTACCGCTACGGCATGGACGGCAAACTCATAAACGCTGTGACCAAAGGAGAAAAAGAGGTGACAGACTTTATCGGCGTGGACGAAAAAAACAAGAAGGTATATTATTTAGGTGTGGGCAACAATCCCACTCAGACAGCACTCTACTGCGCCGACCTTTCGGGAAAGAAAACCATACGCCTGTCGCAAAACGACGGCACCAACGAGGCTGTGTTTTCTACCAACTTCAAATACTATGTCAACACGTATTCTAACGCCACCACACCTGCCATTATCACCGTAAACACCAGCGACGGCAAGGTGATTAAGACCTTAGAAACCAACGAAAGCGTAAAAAATGCCGCTGCCGAATACGGCGGACCAAACCGCGAAATTTTCTTTTGGAACAACAAACACGGCAACCAGCTTTCGGCATATATAATCAAACCTACAGATTTTGATTCCACTAAGCGCTATCCAGTGGTGGTGGTGGGCTACAATGGACCTAACTACAATTATGTTAACGATGACTGGGAATTTGGCTGGCATCAGCTTTTGGCACAAAAAGGCTACATAGTGGCTGCCACCGACACAAGAGGCACAGGTCGCAAAGGTTCGGATTTTCGCAAATGCACCTACGGCAAGCTTGGCGCACTCGAAACCGAAGACCTTGCAGATTTTGCCGATTATCTTGGTTCTAAGGCGTATATCGACAGCAAACGTCTCGGCATCTGGGGATGGAGCTACGGCGGATTTATGGTTGCCAACGCCATGACCCGCACCCCTGGCAAATACGCTCTCGGCATTGCTGTGGCACCCGTTACCAACTGGGAATATTACGACAACATCTACACCGAGCGCTATATGGGTCTGCCCACCGAAAACCACGACGGCTACGTGAAAAATTCGCCCACATTCTACGCCAAAAACCTCGCTGGCAAGTTCCTGCTGATTTTCGGTTCTGCCGACGACAATGTCCACCCGCAAAACTCAATGGTTTTTGCCGAAGCGCTTGTGCAAGCCAATAAGCAGTTCGACTATATGCAATACACCAACCGCGAACACAGTATCTACGGAGGCAACACCAGGCTCCATCTATATACAAAGATGACCAATTTTATTTTGAACAACTTATAAATTCTCAAAGATATGAACCTAAATAAACCATCAAGAGAAAATATATTAGACAAACTAACATCGTACAGAGAACAAGTCAACAGGTTAGTAAATGATCCTAAATCATCCACAAAAGATGATTACAAAGACCAGATTATCTATGTAGACATGTTAAATGAAATCATCAAAAAAACAGACGACAACTTTCGTCCTGTTTTTCACGAACAAATAAGATTTAAAAACATTAAGCTACAATCTTTTCTTGATAAGATAATGTTCATATTTATTATACCTTTTGCTATAATAGCGTTCATTGTTAGAATTTGGTCGCGGGGAAGGTCAAAAGGAGGTTTTGAAGGCAGATACTATGCCGACATGGTGTACGAATATGCAATTTATATAATGATTGGATTAGGATTGCTTCTCTTTATTAAATATATTATCATAGACAAAAACTTTAAAAAACGATTTGATTCTACCTTTTATAGAGATCATATCGATACAATGATAGTGTATATAAAGACGATTCCTGACGAAATATTTGAACAAATAAGTTTTGAATTGGCAGTTAAAGAGTTATAGCAATTTCATAATTTATCACTAAGAAAACAAAAACTCCGTATCAATTGAGATAGGGAGATTTTTTTTTGTATTTAAAGAAAAAAAAATATCAAAAATCCGCTCATTGTATTAAATTATTCCGTACATTTGGTCATCAACTTAACAACATAAAATTTATTAATATGAAAAGTATACACAAAAAAATGATTGCTGAATGTATCGGAACATTCACATTGGTATTTGGCGGTTGCGGAACTGCCATATTCGGCAACGTAGGCTTTCTCGGCGTAGCAATCGCGTTTGGCCTCACAGTAGTGGCAAT
>JAGCYI010000020.1 GCA_017960885.1 Bacteroidales bacterium | reverse complement strand
GGTTCTGAGATTTTTAGAATTAGGTATGCCTTTCCTGTATTTTTGTCAGATGATTCAACTTGTATAATTTTCTCTTTTTCAATTATTTTCTCAACTTCAACAATCTCAGTTTCTTTTTGTTTTGAACGACCTTTGTCTATATAGCCAATTGTATTATTGTTATAAACCCAAAACTCAGTATCCGTTGTCATAGATATTTCTCCTGTATATTTCAGGGTTGCTGTTACAATATCTTTCTCTGATTGATATTCGACATCTTTTATTTTAATAATTTGTACACGGATTGTTCTATTTTTAGTTTTTTCGCTCAGTATTCTCAGATATGTATCTCTGAGGCATCTGTATTTACCTTCGCCGTATTTTTCTACTATTTCGTCCGACATAGAGCAATCACCATTTATGTCTGTCAATATGTTAACAACTCTTTGTCTTTTATCGAAATCGTATGGTGAAGCAAGCCACTCGTTTAGTGCGCTTATATAATTTCTAACCACATCTTCGGGATTTTGTGCAGATATTGTATTTGCAAACAATAATCCTAATAGAAATACGATAGTTGTTTTGTTCATAATAAACAATCCTGTATTATATTAATTATAGTTTTCCAACAATATTCGACAATATTCTTCTGCATAAATATCACCAGCATCTGCCGCTTTTTTATACCATATTTTCGCATTTTTGATGCTTTGTTCCACACCTAACCCTTTAAAATAGCAATAACCAATGAGCCTTTGGGCTGTGATATTGTTTTGGTTAGCACAAATCATCCATTTTTTGAATGCTGTTTGATAATCACGGCTATAATATGCACCTAATCCTTCCATATAGTTCTGATCTTTTATTAGCATTTCATAGGTGTTATCCTTTTGGTTTATTCTATTCGATACCTCAGATTTGTTTGTTTCTGAATGGTTTGCGACCGGTGTTGGGGTGGTATTTGAATTTACATCATTGGGTTTCTTGTCTTTTTTGTTCTTATAATTGTACAGTTCCATTTGGTTAGTTACAATGTTATTAATTTTTCCATTTTGTATCCAAAAGTCTACTGCGGTAGTGAGTGCAATATCACCCGAATATTTGAGTATAGCCGTTGCTATATCCATACTATCAAGTTCGTTGTGTGGATTATCGTAATTCTTGATAATTTCAACCTTTATTCCTTTCTTTTTTATTTTACTATTGAGTATACTTAAATAAGTATCGCTTAATACTTTGCTTACTCCTGCATCTGAATTGTATTTTTCTATTATCTCATCTTGTATCGTACATTTTTTACCATCAGATTGCATTATCGCTTCTACCTTTTCTTTTTTCTGAGTGTCCAAAGGAGATGCGAGCCATTCGTTTAAGACACTTACATATTCCCTAACTACTTGTTCAGGGTTTTGTGCTTTTAATTGAATTGTTACAATGCACAATAGTACTGTGATTATTGCTTTATTTTTCATTATACAGATTATTTAATAGGTTATACTTTTCTTTATCGTTTATTCGTTCAAAACTCGTTATCAGCCATCCTGCGTTATATGTCTGACGTTCAAATTCTTTTATTGTGAATATCCATCCGGGAAGTTGGAGAAACAAAAACTGCAACTCGCTGACATATTCTATGTTAAGAAGTCCTGAATTAATCATTGTATAAAAAACTGCCGTTTGGTCTAACTCGTAGCGTTTTTGTGATACGCTTAGAATTGATTCGGCTTTTATTCGGCTGAGTTCCATAAAGTTGGTTTCGTGGGCGAGAGGTGTTATCAGTGTGTTGTCGTTTTTGGGCGGCGTCAAGGAGAAGAAATCGCCTTGTGCCTTTGCTACAACCCATTTATAAAGGTCTTTGCCATAGGTTTCAACGTTTAATATCAAAATAAAATTAACACTTTTACCTTTGTATTTGCCTGCACACGTGGCTATTGCAAACCAAGAGGTGTCGGCGAAATTTAGTTTCGCACCCGATTTTGTAGCATCCTTTGCAAACTGTTGTGCCGCTTTGTATACCGAATCTTTTTCAGAGCCGAGCATCTCGCTGTCGAATAACCCGATGAGGTTTTCTCTATTGTTGAAACGGTTCATAAAACTTTCTACAAGTTTTATCCGGTTTTGAAACAGAGAATCGCCACTGCCGATAATAACTTGCGCATATACGTTGATATTCAACGATATAAAAACCGTAATGAGAATTAGTACCTTATTCATTTTACAGCCTTGTTGTTTCTCCTGCGGCAATATCGCCTAACTTCGGGATTAGGTCATCGCCCCAAATAGTTTTTTCCACTACGAACCATACTGTGATAGTTTTTTTTGTGCGGTCGGCATATACCTTTAATTCTCCACGTTTGCCAATGAATTTCTGTGAGTATGATACAACGCATTGATATCTATCTCCAACCTTTTTGATGCTGGTAACATCCATTGCTTCAATGTCGGTGCTAGTGATTGTTACGTCGGTGTATACACGTTTTTCTATAATCAAATTGATTAATCGGTCGAAATATACCTTTACAGGATAGGTGGTTTTGATAGTTCTACCTTTGGAACTTTTGCTTGTAGTTTCCATCATTACGGGTGCGCCCTTTATACCGTTTTCAAGTGTAATAGAATCACCTTCGTTTAGGAATAGCGCAATTGCTGCCTTGCGAAACTTGTAACGGTCGTTGACTGTTGGATGGCCGTTTTTGGGTGTTGCAGTCATAGATGATATGTAGTCGTTCATCTGTTTGACACATTCTTTTGCTCGTTGTTGCAATAGTTTTTGGTCGGCCTCATTGTTTACGTCAGGCAAATTAATTTCAATACCTGCGTCTACAATGGTTGTCTGTGCCTGTAATGCGTTAAAACATAGCGCAATACTCAGTGTAATTAATAGTTTTTTCATAGTTCATCGTGTTTTATAGTATTCTCTGACATATAATTGCTTGATTTTTCCATCTTCCATAACTTTCGCAACAGGTACGGCGCGTAGAAGAATTGAACTCATTGTTATGCGTAACAGATAATTATCAATGGTCATTCGGTCAATTAGCGTCCGTCCATCCTGTCCTAATACGAACACCATACAATCGTCTGTGAAGATTTCATCTTGATGAGGCGCATCCTTTTTGCTGCCTACAATCAAGTCGAAATATTGTTCCATATCGGTGTTTGGATTGTTCTGCGGTATGTCGTCTATCTGATGGTTATTATTATTGGCAATTGGAAGAGAACCACACTCTTGCAATTGCGCTTTGAAGTTGCCGTCTCCTGAATTAAAGAGTGTTTCTAGTTCTATTTCTTGATCCTCCAACATTTCTAAAAATCTCTCGCAAATGTCCGACAGGTTACATCCCGAGGCAATCAAAACGCCACAAGTTTTTAAGAATACCTCTCTGATACACTCCAACTGTTCGGGGGCAATATAAAGACTTCCTCTGTTGTTTGATAGAGAAGTGCTTATGTCATTGCCACATACCACCGAAAACGAAAGTATCAGTTTTGGATTCTTTACCGCCAACTGATTGTGAACTTGTTCAAAATCTCCGCCTCCGATATTGCAATAGATAATGATATCTTCGGCGTTGCACTTAACATTGACGGCATTGTCTTGAAAATCAGACAAAACGTTAGTTTCTTTTAACGCAGTATTTACGATGTCGGCAAAATTACGTTTGAAGTATTCGCGACATTGTTGATTTGGAGAGTCAATAATCCAATGGATTTTTTGCGCCTCAGATGTCGAAACTATTAGGGTAAATATTATAATAAGTATCTGTTTCATAGTGGTTTTAATATTCGTTAATGATTAAGTTTCCATTTTCCACTGACAGAAAGTCGCAATCGCCGGTAGAATTTTTTATCATCCTAAATGATTTTTCGTCAGCAATCCATTGTGATTCAATGTATTTGGTCTCAGTTGGTGTTTTTAGCGAACCGCCTACCACGCCGTATTTTTCGCCATTTTTCAATAGAAGCATTTCTCCGTGTAGTTCTATTTCGGTATCGTAGTGAAAATCAATCACTATATAATCTTCGCTATCCATATAGCCAAGTTTACCATTTTCGCGAACTTGTTTAAGCGATTTATAATCAGATTGTTTGAGTATTTTATCACATTCTGCAATACGGATTTTAATATCTTGATTGTCAGGATACTCATTAAGGACTTTTGTTAGATGAGCCTTGGCGCGTGCTATGTTTTTTGATTTGAATAGTGATTCGCCTATTTGCATCAATTCTTGTAAGTGCTCGTCAACAGGAGATTGACTAATCGTGTCATTTTGAGTTGATGATGGTTCAATTTGACGTGTGTTTGTGTTTAAAAACCAATAAATAACTGCTCCGGCAATCGCTACTAAAACTAATATAGCAAAAAGGAGTGAGTGTTTTTTGTGTTTATGTTCGGGAGATGGCGGCTCAGGGTCTTTTATACCTAACGCTTCGTTTATTAATGTATTGAGTTGTGCCTTAGACATACCTGATTCTTTCGCTTTCTTTTCTAAAAGAATGCGGTCAGAATCATCTAATTCTCCATCTGCGCAAGCCGCCTTTATTAATTCTGTCAAGTCCATCGCCTTATAATTTTGCGGACTAAAACTCTTATTATAAGGCAAATAAAATAGCGTGTAGCCGTTTTCTATTTTATTTGCTCATTTAGATTTTGCAGGCTCCGCCAAGAACCTATGACGATAAATAAGCACGAAAACGGCTCACGCCAATGAAGCGTGAACCCTAATCGCTACTTATTCTCTCGTCGAAAAATTTGGCGGATTTCGCAAAATCGAGAATAAGAGCGTAAAGCCCAATATTTTAATATGTTATATTTTTATTTCTGTCTGTTCTCTATGGTTTAGATTGTTTTGTACAAATATAATGTTTTTTTGTTTAACGTGTATACTGAATTTGTGTTGCAATCATTTTTTGAGAGATGATTATGCCCCCCTCCACTACTCTCTTAATAATTGGATGCATAGAATTATAAATCTATGTCTATATTAAGTATTTAATGGGTTGTAATCCACCTTTTTACGTTCCGTTTTAAGGTTACTTATAAACCTAACTGCGTCAAAATCATCGCAGATACCGCTTTCTTCGCCTTCGTGGATGGCGTTTTTAAGGTTGCGGATTTTTTCCACCTCGTCGTTATTTGTTGGGTGGGTGTTTGGCTGACGTGATACTGAGTTTGAAATCATAACCCCTCCCCTACTCTAACTCATTGTTTTCAAAGTACTTTTGTAGCCAATCGGCGAAGGTGATGAGGCGGGTGCGGGTCATTGAGGGGATGAGGTCGTTGATGTTGGAGTAGTGGGCGTTGGCGATGAAGTAGAGGTACTCGTCGAGCATATTGTCGGTGAGCATTTGGGCGAAAAATTTGAGGTAGAAGGTCTCGTAGAAGCCGTTGCTGTCGGTGATGGATTCCGAGAGGTCGGTGAGTAGCGACTTTATGTTTTTTAGAAACGGCTCGGCGGCGGGCAGCGGGTCGGAGGTTTTGGGCAGACGCTGCAACGAGTTGAGAAACAGCAATGAAGAAATCAAATCCTCGTCCTGAGGTGCTACTAATTTGGGATTGGCAGTTTTTTGGGCAATGATGCGGTCGGCGTCCTTTACATTCATTATTGCGGCTAATTTGTTGATTGCCAATACTGAACGTGCCGATTTGGGTTCGGTCAGGAGGTAAAAACAGTATGCGAGGGCGCTGTGGATGTAGAGTTCGTCGTCGTAGAGAGTTTGGGCAAGGTCGAAATGCAGATCCGCGCCAAAATTGTACCGCTTAATAGCCTCAATGTACGACTGATACGCCTCGGCGGTCTTTTTCTCGTCGGTAAAACTCTTTGCCTTGCAGTAGTGCGGCAGGTATTCGGTGGGGAATTTCTGAGCGGCACGGTCGTAGGCTTTGCGCTCGTCGGCGTATTTTTTGCTGATATTCAAGCATTTGCCTAAGATAACCGAAGCGTGGAGCATATATTCGGAGTTCATATCCATCACGCTCTGAGCATATTTTTGTGCTTTGGCGTAATCTTTGAGTTTAAAATAATTGACTGAAAGATTGTAACTTACAAGGTCTTTCATATAATCCTTTAGCAAGAGAGTAATCAATTTGTCGTTGCTCTCTTTAAACTTGCCTTCGTCGGAGAGATTAACGGCTATTTTTAGAGTTGAGGCGAGGTTTTCTTGTTCTTGGCAGAAAGTTTTTCCCGCCATAGCGAAAACCGTGATTATAATTAATAAAAAGCGTGTCATTTGATGTGATTATTTAATATCTTGGAAGATTGATTCGAGAAGTTTTGGATCGGTTAAGTGAACTGTAACGAGACCTGCTTTTTTGGCAGATTCGATGTTGTCGGCGCGGTCGTCGATGTAGAGCGTTTCGGCGGGATTGATTTTCGCGTCGTTGATAACATACTGAAAACAAGCGGGATCGGGTTTCTCGTAGTGTATTTCGTTTGAGTAATAACGCTTTACAAAAAGGTCGTCGGGCCATTGGGCGAGTTTTTCTACATAGTTGACGTGAATTTCGTTTATGTTGCTGAGTACGTAGAGGTTAAAGCCGTGGTCTTTGAGTTTTTGGAGCAGCGGACGGTTGGTTTCAGGATAGCAAAGAATCATAGCGTTCCAACAGCGGTCGAAAGTCTCGTTGTCCATATTGGTTTCAAATACGTTGTTGCAGAATTGGCGGTATTCGTCGGACGTGCAAGTGCCTGTGGTATAGCGATGTGCGATGTCGGTTTCTTCGCAAAGTTTCTTCACAAAAGTGTCGGCGGCGTTCTTGGCTCCGCATCGTTCGTAGGCCTCTATCGTGGCGTTTATCGACAGTGGGAAAAGTACTCCTCCGAGGTCGAACATAATGTTTTTCAAGTTGTTAAAGTTAATCATAAAAAAATGTTTAAAAAAATTTTTTATCTTAGTTTAAATATTTACTTTTGCACTCACAAAACGTTAAGTTAAAACGTTGGACCCATAGCTCAGTTGGTTAGAGCATCTGACTCATAATCAGGGGGTCCTAGGTTCAAGCCCTAGTGGGTCCACAAGCCGGTTGATTAAAATCAATCGGTTTTTTTATTTGTAGAGACGATGTGCACATCGTCTCTACACGGTTCCCATTACACAATAATAATCCTATCAAGGTTTCCGGCGAGGGTTTTGCGGATTTCGTTCAACTGTTTTATCTGCCCGAGAACCTCCATTTGTGCGTCGGCCGACAGTGAGCGGTCTTTGAGTTGCTCAATTGCCTGTTTTTCAGCCATATTGATAATTTTCAACTTGTATGTGAGTATCGTCTTGGGAATGTCCTTCTTGTAGGTCATTTCGGGAGTTTCGCAGGTGTTGCCTCGCTTTGTCCAAATGTTGCTCAGCGACTCTTTGGGAATGGTGAGGTCGGCGGCGAGATTGCGGATGCGTTCGTCCTCGTTGTTGAGAAAATACGACGCGTCGATGGTGGAGTTGCTCATCAGGTGGCTCTTGTAATCTTCGAAAATCTTCTGAAACACAAGGTTTTTGAGTTCGAGATCCTCGTTCATAAGTTCGCCTATGATGTATGTGCTCACCGTTACGATGCTTTGCTCGCCTGTGGCAACGTCTGTGATGGTTTCGTATTCGTAGTTGCCAAAATTGATGAGGTAGTTGATAATCTCCCTCTCCTCCACCTCGGCGTAGACATTCTGTACGAATGTTGGCACCGTCTGCGATTTGTCGGCGGTTTGGATAATTGGCTGACCATCAGGCGGCAACGGCATTGTCGGGTCGGCGGGATTGGTAATGTCGCTACCTTGGCGGAATTTGGCTTTGATAAAATCCTCGTGCTGTTTCTTTATCAGGCGGCCTGTTTCGGCATAAAGCGCATCTTCCTTAACGTCAAGCAGTTTGCTACATTCCTTGATGTAAAAACTTCGGGTAACGGCGTTGTTGATTTTAGAGATCGACACCACAATGCTGCCCACCACCTCGGAACGTTTCATCGGGTCGTTTGCGCTGTCTTTTAGCAAGATACGAGTTTTAAAACGGATAAAATCCTCCTCGTGCTCGTCGATATATTGCTGCAACTCGGTGGGTGTGTGCGAATTAGCGAATGAATCGGGGTCTTCGGGTTCGGGCAGAAGCACTACCTTCACGTTTATTTCCTGTTCGAGAATCAGGTCGATACCTCTTAGCGACGCCTTTATTCCTGCCCAATCGCCGTCGTAGATGACTGTGAGATTGTTGGTAAAACGCTTGATGATAGAGATTTGTCCCGGAGTAAGCGATGTGCCTGACGATGCCACTGTGTTGCAGATACCCGATTGGTGCATAGATATCACATCTAAGTATCCCTCAACTAGATAGCACTTGTCGCGCTTTACAATCTCGCTTTTGGCGTGGTAAATGCCGTAGAGAACGTTACTCTTGTGGTAAACCTCTGATTCAGGCGAGTTTACGTATTTTGCAAGTTTCTTGTCGGAGGTCATTATTCTTCCTCCGAATGCCACCACGTTGCCCGCTATCGAATGTATAGGAAACATTACACGTCCCGCAAAACGGTCGAACTTGTAACCATCTTCCTTAACTATCGTCAGACCTGTCTTTTCAAGGAATTTGAGTTGATATCCCGCCTTAATTGCCTCATTAGTAAGCGCTTGTCTATCAGCAGGACTATATCCGAGTTGGAACTTCTCTATGGTTTCGGGGCGGAGGTGGCGGTGTTGGAAATAACTAAGCCCCACTACCCTACCCTCTTCGGTATCGGTGAGTGTTTTGGAGAAAAATTTCTGTGCGAAGGCATTCACAATCTTCATCGACTCACTCTCTTCGTGCTGCGACTTCTCCTCGTCACTCAACTCTTTTTCAACCACTTGGATACCATATTTCTTGGCAAGGTATTTCAGCGCCTCGGGATATGTCATATTCTCGTGCTTCATCACAAACGACACGGGCGAACCCGACACGCCACAGCCAAAGCATTTGAAGATGTTTTTCGACGGCGAAACCGAAAACGACGGCGTCTTCTCGTTGTGAAACGGGCAGCATCCGATATAGTTGGCTCCGCGACGTTTGAGGGTCATAAAATCCTGCACAACGTCCAATATCTGAGCCGATTCCACAATCCGCTGTATGGTAGGTTGGTCGATCATTTTTTGTTTTCCTTGCCTAATGGTTTTGATTGGCAAAAATAGCGTATTTTTCGGATTGAGCCGGCGGTTGTTAAAAAAAATTTTAAAGTTTGAAGAAACTATTTATTTTTGCGATTTATAATCAAAGTATTAAACCGATGAAAAAAGGCAGATATGTAAGAGGCGGGGCCGAGACTCCGAAAGAAGAGGTGGCTAAGACAGTGAGTTACCTCTCTCCTACCCCACAGCCGACGCTGAGCGACACCGACGGCAAGGGTTTCTTTGCAAAGCATTTTCCTATTTTGCTGATACTTTTGCTCACGGCGGGTATCTATTACGTCAACTTCGACAACGAGCCAACCAATTGGGACGATGACAAATACATCGATCAAAACCCGCTTTTGAAAGATTTCAGCGGCGACGCGTTTTACAGAATGTTCTTTTCGCAGAACAACGGCGAGCGTTATTTTATGGGTAACTACCACCCTCTCACTATGTTGACGCTCAATATCGACTACCATTTCTCTGAAATAGGTCCCAACGGCAAAGCCCTTCCCACAAGATTTATAGCGGTAAACATCCTGCTCCACCTGATGACGGTGCTGTTTATCTATCTTATTTGTACTCAACTTTTTAAGCGGCGGCTCTATTGGATACTCATTCCGCTGATATTTGCTGTGCACACGTTGCACGTGGAGAGCGTTACTTGGATTTCGGAAAGAAAAGACGTTCTTTATGCTATGTTTTACTTTTGTGCGCTTTGGCTTTACATTTTGTACAAGAAAAAGGATAATTTATTGTTTTATATAGGCTCACTTATGGTATTCATACTCAGTGCGTTATCTAAGGGACAGGCTGTATCGCTCACATTCTCAGTGATTTTGGTTGATTACTTCCTTACCGACAAATATTTCAATTGGAAAACACACCTTAATAAGATACCATTTTTATTGATTTCGCTTGTGTTTGGTCTCATCTCTATCGAGGCTCAGAAGGCAAGCACGGCGTTGAGCGAGGTAGACCAATATTATTGGTGGCAGCGAATAGCGTTTGGTTCGTATGGCTTTGTGCAATACATTCTGCGACTGATACTTCCTGTAAATCTCGCCTGCCTCTACCCCTACCCCGACATTATAAACCGCACAGTACCAACGCTTTATTGGTTGGCAGTGCCGGTGTTTGTGGCTTCAATTTTGTTGAGCGTTTTTACCTACAAAAAAGACAAGACCCTTACCTTCGGAGTGTTATTCTTTATAGCCAATATTGCTCTGTTGCTGCAATTTATCCCCGTCGGCTCGGCTATGTATTCCGACCGTTATTCTTACATTCCATCGTTCGGAACTGGTGTGCTCCTCGCCTATCTTATTGATATTCTGATAAATAAAAAGAATTTTAACAAAAATATCATATACGGCGTTGTAACTGTCTATGTATTAAGTCTTTCGCTATTGACCATAGAACGCATAAAAGTTTGGAAAAACAGCGAAACTCTATGGAGCGACTGCGTTAGCAAATATCCCGAAGCGGTAATTGGATGGAACAATTTGGGAAGTCATATTAACGTTATGGCAGATTCACTTTACAAAAAGTCAAACAATAGTAAATTTATTGAGCAAAAGAAATATGCGGTGGATTGTTTCACCCAAGGCTTGAAGTACAAACCCGACTATACACACGCATTTTACAATAGGGGATTGGCGAATAAAGACATCTTTGACGCCACTCAGGACACCACCTACGAGCGTCAGGCTTTGGAGGATTACACCAACGCGCTCAAATTCGACCTCAGTTTTGCAGCAGCGTTCCAAAACCGCGCTTTGATATACGATTCGTATGGAGAGCGTTGGTTATCAAAGAACAAAGATACTGCCAATTTCTATTTCAACCTTGCACTTTCTGACTACGACCGCGCTTTGGAGACCAATCCCAACCTTTGGGACATCTACATCAACCGTGGAGCGTGCTACGGCAAGAGCGGACGCCTTGAACGCGCCTTAGAGGAACTTCAAACCTATATTGCCCACGATACCACTAACGCCTCGGCTTACAGCAATAGGGGATTGGCATTCAGCGGATTACATCACTACCAGGAGGCTCTGCGTGATTTCGACAAGGCTTTGTCGTTGGATTCTACAATGGAGGGAGCATATTTCAATAAGGCTTTAACATACAGACAGTTAAATCAGTTATCCGATGCAATAGAGTCCCTTAATCACCTTTTGCGAATTAATCCTACAAACGGTCAGGGATATTATTACCGGGCAATATACAAGTTTGGAGTGCCGGATAGGGGAGGGGCGTGCGACGACCTTCATAAAGCCTTAGATAATAATTATATGGCAGCACAAGAAATGATCCAGCGGTATTGCAACTAATAGAAAACTCTTTACGTAGAAATTACGTTATGCATTAATAATTATAAATCAAACACTCAGTGAAAAACGTCTTTATATTAATATTGATTACAATGGTTTCGGTAGTTGCGGCGGCACAAGATATTCCCGACTACAGCAACAATGGCAAACCTGCTAACCAATTCGACGAAAACCACCTCAAACAAGGGTTGTGGATTTATTTCTACGACTCTATTCAAACGCAGGTATCGTCTAAAGGCGTTTATATCGACAACAAACGTGAGGGTATTTGGACAGAGTATTTCAAAAATGGCAAGCCCCGCAGCATGTTCACCTACAAGAACAACCATATCGACGGAGCGGCAAAGATCTTTTACGAAACCGGAGGCATAGCCGAGGAAGGATTTTGGCGTACGAATCGCTGGATAGGGGAGTACCACTACTACAAACCATCTGGAACCTTGGCATACGAATGGTATTTTGATGAAAACGGCCGTCGCACAGGTGAACAAAAATATTATTACGACAATGGAAAGTTAAGATTGTCGGGTATTTGGGATAATGGGAAAGAGGTTGGACGCATAACTGAGTATTATGAGAACGGCAAAGTTAAGTTGGAGAGCGATTGGGTTGATGGTAAGTCGGACGGTGTGATGCGCGAATATGCCTCAAATGGAAATCTCAAAGCGGAATATGTTTTTCATGATGGTGTTTACGACGCTTCTGCCTCGAGAATATTTTACGATAATAAGAAACAAAATAACAATACTAACGTAAACCAAAACGAAGAAACGGTGGCGAAAGTTCTTGAGGAAGCCGATGATGATGACAATCCAGCCTACGAGCGATTCAAGGGCTCTGGCTATCACAAACTCTACGACACGCAGAGAAGGCTTGTTCGTGAAGGAACTTTTGTTAACGGTTTGTTAGTCAACGGAAAACGTTTTTACTATAATTCCAAAGGCGAAATTATTAAAACCGCAGTTTATGAGAATGGCCGTGTGGTGAAAGTTATTGAGAAATAGAAGATTTTGATTTTAAGTTGTTATTTGTATTTGGCTGTCGGCAGTTTTAGGATTGTCGGCAGTTTTTTTATGAAATAAAGCATATTTGCATTTTTAGCATTTAATTTTTGGTTTTAAACTCTGAATTTGCTATACTTGCACTTCTAAATTTTTGAATTGTAATTAAAATGGAAAACAACTTGCTTGTTTATAATTCGTTGACACGGCGTTTGGAACTTTTCAAACCTGTCAATCCACCTTATGTGGGTATGTATGTTTGCGGACCTACTGTTTATGGTCCGGCTCACTTGGGACACGCTCGTCCCGCTATCACTTTTGACTTGATTTTCAGATACTTGAAATATCTCGGCTACAAGGTTCGCTATGTACGCAATATCACCGATGTGGGTCACCTTGAACAAGACAGCGACACCGGGGACGACAAGATTGCTAAAAAAGCAAAACTCGAACATCTTGAACCAATGGAGGTTGTGCAGATGTACACCGAAGATTACCACAAGAATATGCGCCTTTTGAACGTACTTCCGCCGTCGATTGAGCCGCACGCTTCGGGGCATATTATTGAACAACAGCAACTTGCCGAAAAAATCCTTGAAAACGGATATGCTTATGAATCAAATGGTTCGATATATTTCGACATTCAAAAATATCAAGAGAAATACCACTACGGCAAACTCTCGGGTCGCAATGTAGAAGACCTTTTGGAAAAAACCCGCACTCTCGACGGTCAGGACGAGAAACACAATCAATGCGACTTTGCACTTTGGAAAAAAGCATCGCCCACACACATTATGCATTGGCCGAGCAAATGGAGCGAAGGTTTCCCCGGTTGGCATTTGGAGTGCAGCGCAATGTCTATCAAATACTTAGGTGAGGAGTTCGATATTCACGGCGGCGGTATCGATTTGCAGTTTCCGCACCACGAATGTGAGATTGCACAAACCACAGCCGCGCTCGGACACGATTCGGTAAAATATTGGCTTCACAACAATATGATTACCATCAACGGCAAAAAGATGGGCAAGAGCCTCGGCAATGCAATGTCGTTGGAGCAATTTTTTGCTGGCGATCACGAACTGTTGGAACAGCCTTATAGCCCTATGACGGTGCGATTCTTTATTCTTCAAGCGCATTACCGCAGCACTCTCGACTTCTCTAACGAAGCCCTCAAAGCATCGGAGAAAGGTTTGGAGAAACTGCTCTCTGCCGTTGAGACGATAAGTACTTTAAAATCAGGTAATTCTTCATCGTTTGACGTAAAGAAACTCATCACCGATAGTTTCGACGCTATCAACAACGACTTTAACACTCCCGTGATGATTGCTCACCTTTTCGACGGCGTTAAGCACATCAACCTCATTAAAGACGGTAAAGAATCCATCACAGAGGAGGATTTAAAAGCGTTGAAGAAATTCTACAACGATGTATGTTTCGAAATATTAGGACTTTTGCCGCAGGGTAGGGGAGAGGGCAGCAAT
>JAGCYI010000019.1 GCA_017960885.1 Bacteroidales bacterium | reverse complement strand
CTTTAACTGATACCGCCTTTGAAAATCTTGTAAATCAATCTGCCGATAGTATTCGTGCATTTGAAATAGGTTCAAAACTTGCCTATATCACTCATAATTATCCAGAAGAAAAATATTCCGACATTGTTGACGATCGTGTTTCAGAATATCGGTTGCGCAACCCCGAATTACCTCGCGTAGATAATTCAATGATGTGCAATGGAATAGATATTTCGGGTTATTATTATCTTTATAATCTTCCTATTGAGCATAATTTAGATGCCCATTACACCAAGTTTTATTATGTATCTCCTACATCGTATTACACCGATGAAGAAATGCTGCAACCCATTATAAAACATAGTTTTACGCCCATTGGCACAAATACCCGCTTTACTTTTGAGGTTTCGCGCGATACGTTGATGGAGCGTAGTCGAAAATTTGCAGACTATATTACCCTCAAAAACGATTCGGCATTATACTTTTTGCGCGAATACTCTCTTGATATTAAGCACGATAATTGTAGGTTGAGCACCGAGGGGTATTTGTTTGTGAAATAGGGGGGTTACATATCGTTACACAAACATTGCCATGTACATGGGAATATAACACATTCCGTCATTTTCTACCTTTAAATCTTTTGTGTAAAAAAGGTAGCGGTAGGAGATACGCTGGGAGAATTTGTGGCAAAACATATCAAGTGATACGTGTGTTTTATATCCTGACGATTTAACCTCTATCGGGACTATTTTGCTGTCCCGCGACAGAAGAAAATCTATTTCGTAATTGTGTTTGCCGCTTTCAGTAGGCCAAGTGTGGTAAAAAAGGCGGTTGCCTTGTGCCGTAAGCATTTGGGCTACAAGATTTTCATACACGTAACCAAGGTCGGCAGATAGTTTGTCGCTAAGGAGTTTTTGATAAATTACATTCTCCGTTGCGGACTTGTCCCAAAATGCGAGAGTTACAAAAAGTCCCGTGTCGGCGAGATACATTTTGTATTGTTGATAATCGGTGTGCATAGGAAATCCAACAATCGGGTCGTTGGCGTGATGGCAAAAATTGACTGTCAGGCTGTCTTCCAAATTGTTGAGCAATTCTGCCATTGAATCAGGATTTTCGCTCCTGCCAAGTACTCTTGTTGCTTGATAACGAGAGGCGTTTTTAGTAAGTTCGGACGGAATATTGCCAAAAAGTCGTCATATATCTTACGTTTAAAAACCCTTTTGTTTGCGTCCATAACATGCCTTTTTTTGTTGTTGACAATGCAAAAATAATCACTTTGTATGGAATCTCAAAATTTTTTCGGTAGATTATGTATGGAATCTCAAAATTTTTTTAGCGAAATATGTATGGAATCTCAAAATTTGATGCAAAATGGTGTATAGAATATCAAATGGATGGGGAAGTAATTAATGTAATTGGGATTAAGTTAATGGAGGTTAAATTACTCCAACATTTTTTTTATGGTAGCAATGAAGTCATCTACCTTTGGTCTGTGTTCCATAATTTCTTCTTTTGAGGCTTCAAAAATCACATTATAATCTGCCTTGTCGCGTAAGGTTTCTAATTGGGCAAAAAAACGGGCATCTTCTTTATCTATTTTACCTTTTAAAACATATTCTTTGTTGAGAACAGCCTTTGCACCACGGTGCGATTTTATAGGATTACCATCTTTTATAAATAGTGCGCTAACCGCATAAAAAACAGAATAATAAATTCTGTTGGCAGCCATATTCCATCTGCCAAAAGATATTGCTGTGTCAGCATCGCGGAGAGTATTGAAACAACGCTCTAAATAAATGTCTATTAGTGCGTTTCTGTCGGTATTATTAAGACCCATAAATGATTTTTTTATCTTCTTGAACATTTTGATAGTACGGTGTTATCCTGCATTTTTCCCAATCTGCAAAGGTGTATAGTTGAGGACTAACATCAGCATCATATTGGCTTCCATACATGATGAACGAAAATCCATACTTATCGAAATCGTCATCACTCACTTTGTCTTTGTCGAGAAGTACAAGAAGATCCCAATCCGAATGAGGACCATAGTCGCCCCTTGCCCGCGAGCCGTAAAGCCAAACCTTACTGCCGGGAACCATCGTTTTGCTCGCAAAATCGCGCAACATATCTATCGTAAGTGTCTTTCCCATAAAAATTGCCGTTAATTATATCGCAAAGATAATCTTTTTTTTCAAAAATCCGCATACATTCAATCAAAATCTTTCTTATATTTGTAATGTCCTCTGCATCCAAAAGCCCACATGGGCGGAATGGATGGAAGGACGTTATATATAAAAGGCGTTACTTAACGCTTTGTTTTTGACACTCTGAAACATTGTACAAAGTCATGAACTAAGGTGTTTTTATTCTAACAATGGTGACAGAAATGTTGGACTGAATGTACTCTTTGTACAATATACTTCAAGTAAAACTGACGATTAAAGTATAACAATAATAATTTTAAGAATATGCAAATACAAAAAGTAATAATCCACAATTTCCGTGCATTTAAGGATGCTACCATAGAATTAGGTAAGTTCAATTGCATTATCGGTAAAAACGACAGTGGCAAATCTACAATATTTGCAGCATTGGATTGGTTTTTTAATGATATTGAATTAAGTGATTCTGATTTTAATGTTGATAATATAAAAGAATATCGTTCAATTAAACATACTGAACCAAACGACAAAAAATTAGATTTATTATCAGTTGAGGTACATATTTCTGATGCACCACAATTGGATTATCTGGGCTACGAACATACTCATAATTTTTTAAAAGATTGTTGTAATGAAAAAAAGTGTTTATGTATAAGAAAAGAAATGCTTCATTCGGATTCAAATCGCTTGGAGTTAAATGGTTTTGAACGAATCAAATTCTTGATTAAAGTTTATTCTTTCGATAAATTGAAGAAACCATTATCGTTCTACTCAAAAGATAAATTAGAACAATTGTATGTTAAATATAAAATTGGTGATTTAAATATTTTAAAAAGAAAAGTTGAAGAACAATATGATGTGTTTATTAGTGGAATAGAAGGTATTTCTTTAAATGATAGCCTCTTGCATGAGATACGTGAAAGTATTTATTCTCACTTTGTAGCCAACAGTGAGGCAATTAGTGAAGAGTGGATGGAGGTGGATAATGGTATAATGAAAGATAATATTTCTAAGTTGAGCCTTTTTAGGATTAATGGTCCACGTACGTCTTTGAATGATTATTTTCAACTGTTAATTAACAACGAAATATCAAAAGATATTGAGTTTCAAGATAATTTGGATCGAATAAAGGTAAAAATTTCTGATAAAATCTCTGATATTGATGGCGAAAGCAATAGAATTTTAAACAGTTTTGATTTTGAAGTAAAAAAAATAAACTTAGTTACACATAATAATATACCAATAGATAATAGAGGTGAAGGGATAAAATTAAAATACAAAAATTTAATATTCAAATTGATGTCAAAAGAAGATACATCAATTAGTAAGAGTATTGTATTTGCTTTTGAAGAACCCGAAACTCATTTGCATCCGAGAGCGCAACTTGAAATGTATGAAACTATAAAGGTTTTGTCTGAAAATTCTAATTATCAGGTATTTATTACGACACATTCGCCGTATATTGTTAAGCATTTGGCAGAAGACAAAATAAAACCTATTGTGGTTAAACGAGAAACGACATCAAGTGAATCAATAACAGGGAATTCTTTGGTGGATCAATTTATACCGATTTCCCAATCTGAGAACAATTATTCAACTATAAACGAACTTGATGAACGCGTTTTACCATACGTTTCAATGAACGAAATGAATTTTATTGCGTTTGAAGAACCGTCAATTGAATATCATATTGAACTATTTGGATTTATGCAAAATAAATTAAATAAAAAAGTCAAACCATTAGATAATTGGATTAAGACAGATTGTAGTAGCATTTTAACAAGTGGAGATTTATTTGATTGGTATAATACAGAGACTTTAACAATTGAACCTAATAAAATGACATTACCATATTGTGTTCGTAATAATATTGATCATCCATTGGTAGATGATGTTAGTGATGCAAATAAACATAATGCCTATGAAAATAACAAAATATTTAATGATGACCTTCTTATTAAGCGTAGCATTGAAATAATGCGAAAGGCTATTTTAGCACATCGCAGTGAATTTGTTTAACAATTGAGATTTTAACAAAGACTAACTATGAGTACCAAACTCTCCATCCGTTTCTACAACGACCGTGAGGTCCGAGCCATTTGGGACGAGGAAAAATCCCAATGGTGGTTTTCTGTGCTTGATGTCGTGGGGGCCATTAATGAACAGGACGATTATACAAAGAATCGGAATTATTGGAAGTACCTGAAAAACAAACTTAAAAACGAAGCCCCCGAAGTGGTTAGTGCCACTAACCAATTGAAACTTCTTGCACCTGATGGCAAACATCGTTTGACT
>JAGCYI010000018.1 GCA_017960885.1 Bacteroidales bacterium | reverse complement strand
TTCAAAACCTGCTGAGTAACACTGCCTAAACCGCTCCAAAACAGTCCGTCGGCGGCTTTCTTTTTCAGATTTTCGGGATTCGGTGTTGTGTCAGGCATACTCAAAAATTTTTGCAAAGATAACAAAAAACACTACCTTTGCACTCGAAATCTAACAAAATTGAAAATGAAACCACACCTTATTATTATATGTGCAATAGCCGCGCTGCTTATGACTGGATGCGCAAAACCACAACCTAAACAGTTCGACTGCAACAAGATAAATCTCTCATTCACAGGCTACGAGGATATGCAGATAACATCCAACGATGAAGAAGTGTTCAACTGCTTCGACGAGAGGATGGGCGTTGCAATACACCTCACCGAGAGCGAAGGCATCGAAAACACCGACAGCCTGATGCAAACCATTTACCGCCAAAAAACTCAGAACCTAGCGTTAGACAGCAAAACAAAAATAAGCGACAGCAACCGCAAAGATTTTGACAATCAGACACTTTCAGGCTTTTATGTTTCAGGCAACAGCAACAACCGCGGTATCAATTGGCTATTTGTAACGGCTCACGCCAAAAAAGCCCCGTTAGTATACTTTATTGTAATATCATACACCGACGACGTTGACCCCAAAGAAACCGAAATGGTACTCAACTCGCTAAAATGCAGCGCAGAAGAATAACTTAGAAAATGGAGAAATTAAGAGAGATAATCGTAAATCACGACCTTAAAACGCTGTTTCAAAAATACCGTCAAGTGTTATTCTACGTTATTTTCGGCTGTGTAAGCACATTAGTAAACATTATAGCGTTTTGGATAATCAACTCACTATTTGGCGTTAACTACAAGTTAGCCAACGTGTTGAGTTGGATTATAGCCGTTATGTGCGCCTACATCACCAACAAGATTTGGGTGTTTGAAAGCCGAGGCAAAACCGGCAAAGAAAACGTGTTTGAGGCTTCTAAATTCTTCTTTTTCAGATTGATAACACTCGGTGTGGATATGCTCTGTATGTACACCTTTATCGAAAAACTTGAAATCTTGGAGATTGTTGCCAAAATCATCACCAACGCCATTGTGGTGGTGGCTAACTATCTGTTTAGCAAACTGATAATTTTTAGGAAAAAGAAAATAGAACAGGAATAAAACTTACCATATAAAAAAAGAGACGCGCCGTGGCACGTCTCTACAATATGGTGCGATAAAAAATTATTCGTCGTGATGATGTCCACAGTGACCTGTGTTGTGGCAGCATTCGTGATTGGGATCATCTTTGTGCTCGCAGTTTTCGTGGTCGCCGTGTTCGTGGCAATGACCGTGACAGCAGCAATGTCCCTCGTGATGAACGTGGCCGTGTTCGATTTCCTCCTCCGAAGCGTCGCGGATAGTTTTTACAACTCCCTCAAAATAAAGGTCTTTGCCCGCCATCGGGTGGTTGAAGTCCATCTTGATTTTATCTGCGCCAACCTCTTTGATAGTGCCTTGTAGATGGTTGCCGTGATTGTCTTGCATAGGAAGAGTGTTGCCAACTTCAAGATATTTATCAGCAACAGCGGCAAATGCACTGCGAGGAATACTAACAACCATTTGAGCGTTGTATTCGCCGTAACCCTCGGCAGGTGAAAGATGGAAAGCGTACTTGTCGCCTTCGGCAAGTCCGTCGAGATATGATTCAAACTTTTCGAGAAGCATACCGCGTCCAAAAAGGAACTCCAAAGGACGGTCGTCGGTTGCCTGATCTACCACAGGTCCACCCTGCTCGGTTGTGAGCGAGTAAGTAATCGCTACAACTTTGTTTTTAGATATTTTCATCTTGATAAATTCGTTAAATTTCCGCCAAAATTATAAAAAAAACGCCGTCCGGAAAAAAATTTTTGCCAAAACACCGATTATTTTTTGAATATACCCAAAAATTAGTACATTTGCACCGCAAAAACGGCTGAGTAGTTCAATGGATAGAACGTCGGTTTCCTAAACCGTAAATTTGGGTTCGATTCCCAGCTCGGCTACTTTTTTAACCCGATTTTGGAGGAAGATATTTCTGCAAAATCGTTTTTTTTTTAAATATGGAAAATACTGAAAACGCACCCAAATCATTCAAAATCAAAGATATATTTGTAGGCAAAACCGAAAATTCTGCCATTCAGATGGCCCGCAACGTTATTGTAGAAGCCACTAGGATAGGATTAAACCTCTTTTTGCTATGGCTGTCGTTTGATATCATTGCCGGCAAAGGCGAATATTTTGTAACGCTATTTGGCAAAGAGACCAACATTATCTTGTCGGTATGCACGGTAATAGCCTCAATGCTCTCAGGCATAGCCAATTACATTTTCAGCACAATATGGGTATTCCACAAACGGCAGAAAAACAACAACATAGGTCGCTTTATTGTCTTCACCATTATAGGCGCTTGTGGATTAGGTATCAACGTATTAATAACCAATCTTTTAACCGACCAATACGGTCTGCATTACCTCGTTAGCAACATCATAGCGCAGGCAGTGGCGTTTTTGTTCAACTTCTTTATGCGTAAATACATTGTTTACGGCATAATGAGCAGGAAATCAATGCATAATTCATAATGCATAATGCATAATAACCCCGATTATGAATTATGAATTATGAATTATGCATTATGCATTAATAAGTTAATATTTCCAATCCGTTGTCGGTCATTACAAAAGTGTGTTCCCACTGAGCGGAAGGAAGTTCGTCTTCTGACACCACAGTCCAACCGTCTTCCTCGTCTACAAACACGTGCCAATCGCCCATATTAATCATAGGTTCAATTGTGAACACCATTCCGGGAACGAGAAGCATACCAGTGCCCTTCTTTCCAAAATGCTCAACCTCAGGCTCTTCGTGGAATTTTAATCCTACACCGTGTCCACAGAGGTCGCGAACAACTGTGTAACCGTTGCGATGTGCGTGAGTTTGAATAGCGTTGCCTATGTCACCCACAAACGAGAACGGTGTGGCGGCCTTCATACCCTCTTCCAAGCACTCTTTTGCCACACGCACGAGGCGCTCTTTTTCGGGAGTAGTCTTGCCAATGATAAACATACGCGACGCATCGGCATAATATCCTTTGTAAATAGTTGTAACATCCACATTTACGATGTCGCCCTCCTCCAAAACTACGTCGTCGGAAGGAATACCGTGACAAACCTCCTCGTTGATTGATACACAGCAACTTTTGGGGAATCCGTTGTAACCAAGGTCGGCGGGAGTAGCATCGTGGGCAATGGTAAAATCGTAAACCAACTTGTCTATCTCGTTGGTAGTCATACCCTCGCGGATAGTCTCCTGAACCTTGTCGAGGAGCGCGGTATTAATCACACCGCTCTGTCGCACGCCCTCAATCTGTCCGGGAGTGAGAATCAGTCCACGTCGGGGAACAAGTTTACCCTTGTCCTGCCAATACATTATCTTTCTGTCGAGTTC
>JAGCYI010000142.1 GCA_017960885.1 Bacteroidales bacterium | reverse complement strand
TACAACAATAGCCACATTAAACTGTTTGCACTTGTCCAACAGCGGCGTAGTAATTGAAATCGGTCCCGTGATAAACAACGCCAAAACCTTTTGAAACGGAATTTTGGTCAATACCTTCTTCTTGGCATTCTCATCGGTATCTTCCAAAAGCAACTCGCCATTGCTCACCTTCAAGTTTCGGTCGTGCAAGCAATGAATTACAAAAATTGTTCGGTTTTCTATGTCCTTGTGTGTAAACATAATCAGTCAGAATTATATACGTTATCATAATCTGTAAAATGGCACAGATTGCAGTAGATACAATGTGTGCATTTCTTGGTGTTCACCTCCATTGGCTGCGAAAAATCAAACTCCCTAAACTTCCTTATCAAATCGGTCAACACCTGTTTGTCGTCATTGTCGGGGATTTTCACATCGTGAAAAATGCTGGTAGATTTTTCATAGACCGAAATTTTCTCCACTTGATACCCCATTTCGGACAGGCAAAAGTATTGCGCCCAAAGTTGCGCTTTCTGTCCGAGAAAAAGGCTGTCGCCAATTTTGTATTTAAACTCTATCAAATGCCGTTCGTTTTTTCGGTAAAGGTCGATAACGCCCACAAGCCCCAACTCTATGGAAAACACTTTTAAACTCTGCACATCGTCTGGCTCAACCGACAACGTTCTTTCATCAATCTCTTTATGCGCCGCCTTGCCCCTTACCTGTGGTTTTGCCACAAAAACATCCCCATCCATATCCATAAACGCATTGTGAAGGTATATGGAATAAGGACAGAACAAAAAATCGTTAAGCGTGGTGATATTGATATAGTTGTCTATCATACAATTATGAGAAATACAAAAATAATGCAATTGTGGATACACATATATTATTTTTTTTCTTATCTTTCGGGAAACAATTTAAAACGTAGATAATATGAAACTGAAAAAACTAAGAATAGAGAACTTTCGCGGCTACAAAGATGTAACCATCAATTTCAGCGACTTCAACTGCATCGTCGGCAAGAATGATGTGGGCAAATCAACGATTTTTAAGGCGTTGGAGAAGTTTTTTGACTATCGGTCGGATATAGACGAGTATGATTATTATGGAATCTTTGAAAAAAATGACTTTCCAAACAAAGAAAAATATCCTGTTGATATTACAGTAACGATAGAGAGTCCATCAGAACTCCTACCTTTCGCTGAAAAAGGAAATGAACCTAACTTCCTAACTGTGAAAAAATCATACGCAAAAAGTCCTACATCGCAAAAATATAAATATTGCTATTATATTATAGTCGATAGGACATTTTTTGGGGAAAATTTTTCTGAATATATAGCGGAAAGTAATCGTCAAATAAAAAAAGATTTCTCAGTTGCTGATTATAAAATTAGAAAAGGTGAAGTTGTTGAGTTATTAGACAATGCTGTTTCTATACCTGTTAATGCTATTAGACCGTTTGAATTGTCTAAACTGTTTGGTTATTTGCCGAAGTTTAAATTTCTGACATCTGAGACCCCCTTGCCTGAAATACAAGAATTGTATATCAAAAAAGTTCTGTCACTTGAATTTGATAATCTTTCAGAAAAAATAAACGGGTTGACTTTCAGCGATGAAAACAATCTTCGTTTTAACTCCGACAGTATATCCCTTAGCAATGGTATAATGTCAGCAATTGGAAACAAAGAAATTCCTCTTGAAAATCGAGGTGAAGGATTTCAGTTGGAAATAAGAAACTCAATTTTTCAAAAGTTGTCTGAATTAGATACCAATGGTGATATTATCTTTGCCTTTGAAGAACCAGAAGCACATCTGCACCCTGAAAAACAAGAAGAGGCATACGAAATGTTAAAAAAATTGACACCTCAGTATCAAGTAATGATAACAACACATTCGCCTACAATAGTTTCGTTATGCAGCAAAGATGAAATAATTCAGGTTGTAAGGGATAATGATACTAATCAGACTGTAATCAGGCAAAAAAATAACCAAATCTTAAACGATGTTATCAAAGATTTAGGTGTTTCCAATAATGACCTCTTGGCATCATTATATGATTCCAATAAATGTTTGTTACTAGTAGAAGGTCCTGACGATGTGGTTGCTTATACGCATACGTGCAATACATACAAAGGAAACGGTAAGATTGCCAAGAACTTTGAGGATTTAGGATGCGTACTAATTCCTATTGGTGGCTGTGATTGTGTAAAACATTGGAAATCATTGGATATTGTCCGGCAACTAAATAAAAAATTCTTTATTGTTTTGGATAATGACAATGGAAAGAATTTAACAAAACTTCAAGAAGAAGGTTTTGCTGCAAGTGATTATCATATATTGAAAAAACTTGAAATAGAAAACTACATACCTTGTCGGTATTTTCAGGAATTACCAGAGCCTATTCGTATAACCTATGGAGATTGGGATGATGTAAAGGCAATATGCAAAAGGCACCCCTTGTCAGTACGATTGGGAGGTAAAAAAGTCTGTGAAAAACATTTTCACAATCTGTCATTTACCCAACTACGTTCAACATTCTGTCCAACAGGGAAAGATACTGATGATGAATTTTTGGAAATATACCACAGAATCGAAGATTTATGCAAATAAAATAAAAAAATCCCGCCCTTGATTCGGCGGGATTTTTTATTATTGTACGTAGTTATTAATTAAAATAATCCAAATGCTCTTTTTGCAATATTAAACGCAGCAACTTTGTCGTTTATATCCATCGACTCATAAAGCAAAATTTCTTCATCTGACATATTTGGCGTTGCCTTCCAATTATTTAAAGTTATTGAACAGCAATCAAATATTTCAGGATGTATGACACTACTCTTTGCTTTGCATCTCGGACAGCATTGACTTGTATTGTCTTGGTTAACAAATCTTACTATTCCAAAATCCTTTTCTGTTTTGGGATTGTTTTTTGATTTTTTAATAGTAAATTTCAGACCATCAGATAGTTTTGATACTTCTTTGTATGGAGGAACACAAAGATCGTTTTGAAACTTTTTCAACAAAGCATTTCGTAAGGTAAGTGTAATGTCGGCTTTGTTGGAATCACGATGCGCTGCAATCTCTTTTTCACTCAAACCCTCGAAAACAATCATACCGTATGAATCAGCACCAAAACGTTTTTGCAATTGATTATATACATAATATATAACACCTACCATATTAGCAACAATGGTATTTTTCGCTTTGTTGATATTTTCTTCCAAATTTTCTTTACCAAGTTGACGCTCTAAAATTTTGATTTCGTTATAAATCTCATTAATGTTTTTAACATTATCATATTTGCAGTTAAAATCGTATATTGAAGGTTGTTTATCCAACAATATTTCACTACTTGTTGCAGAGTACCTTTGAGCGACATCTTTCGACAATGCAAAAATCCTCGTATTACCACGGAATGTACCAAGAACAAATTCACATTCTGGGTTTTCCTTCCGACATTCAGACATTTTAACTTGCGCATTAATTTTTTTCAAATTAAGATGCGAAATATAATCACTGTCTAATACAATGCCTTTGTTTTTTCCTATATTATCTAATGCGAAAACCTTGGTAGTTGTAAGATCTATCGAACATACTTTCTTATGAACCACATATTTATCGCGTGAATATGGCGTATCAAAAGAATTATCATACAAATCCTTATTGAGATAATATGACGGATTGTGCATAAATTCAGCAACATTACCATTCTTTTTAGCAATGTCATTTTTGCCTTGCTTGGTGTCGTCGTTTACTTCCATTACGTCAATAAGAATCGGATTGCCATTTTCGTCGCAAGCCGTCAAACAGGCTAGACATTCATTATCACCAACGTCGATACCCAACGCAAACTTACAGTTTTTGTCTTTTTTATATTCATTGGTAAAGTCATCTATCTTGTGCTGAATATTGATTACTTTTCTATCCACTTTACCATAATCACGAGTATCTGAAGAAAATGAGTAATCAACTTTAGTTGAATCCGCATTTTCTGTAAACGTTAATGCCAAAGTATATCTTGGCTTCTCAAAACGCGTTTCTTTACGTTCAGCCCCACTCTTGCCGCAATCGTACCAACTACCAAAATCGACATTGGCATCTCTGCGGAACAACTTAACTTCCGGATTAAGTCTTATAGGATAATCATTTGTTTCGTTACCAGATTTGAAAAATTCATTCCAAAGCTTTGTATAGTCTTTCTCCTTGTTATTTTTACGTGGTAGTTCTATCTTGAACTTAAAAAACGGAATGTTATTATTCTTCAAAAGAGCATCAACATCACAGCAATACCCCAACACCTTATAACAATATAGATTGAGTTTTGTTTCAAAATCTGCAAAACTTGCAGTATCTCTGTTATATCGTATATTCAAAACCTTTTTTTTCAATTTTGAATAAGTATTAAGTTGATTTTTTATACTTCCACCATCATTCAGGACTCTGACATACATTAGTATTTTGTCAAAATCTGTTGTGGGGATAGGCTTTTGTCCAGGAATTTTTTTTATTTGTTCACACGCAGGTAATTTACAAGATGTCAACGAATCTCTGAATGTATTGTCATTTATGTTGTTGAAACATAATTTGCGCAACGCACGAAGTGTAAGAGATTCAAAATAGAACAAATTCGGCTTTCCTGATACTTTATGTTTATCATCAAAGAGTATTTTCTTCGCCGCCTTATAATTATTACTTGAATTACGTGGTATAAAATATACATAACGAGTATTGTCAATTTCAGAAATAAAACTCCAATAATTGAGTTGCAAGGCAGTATTGTTCTCCTTTTCAATGGATTTGATTAGAGCCTTATTCTTGCCATACGCTATCGCGACTTTCATATAAAAGTCACAGAAATTGCCATATAAGGGTTGATTTGTGAGAATAGTATTCCTTTCATCACATATATTTTGCAATTGCTTCTGCAAAGAATCTACATTTTCAAAATTTTTGATTGCATCATTAATCTGATTACTAATTACTTTGATTTGTTTTGTCAATTCAATATATTGTGTTAAATCATCATCAGATAATTTATACAAATCAAATGCTTTAAGAGCGATTTTAATTGCCTCTTTATCTTTATATTCATCTTTATCGCTCAGATAATTGTACACATTTTGTGTAAAATAACTCTTCACGATGCTTTTTCGCCAACATTTCAAAAACAAATAGGTTTCTTCTAATGAAAAATGGCTTATCAATTCATCTATACGATACGATTGTTTAGTAGTGTACAGATTATGCAACCTTTTACCAAAATCATCTGGGAACAACTTTCTATATTTATCATCAAGAATGTTATCGCTTTCGAAATCAATAAAAAAAGCAGCAACCTCTTTAATATCCTTGTTGTTTTGGGATGCATACAAGTTGATGAACAATTCATTTTGTCCATCACTCTCACTTTTTTGCAAATTCTTGAAATAACTATAAACGTTAATAAAAGGATACTTTTTATTAATGGCGTTTTGAATTAATGATTCACACTGACCGTATATGTTAACATTTTCAACATCTCCCTTAATTTGAAAATTTCCTTTCTTAAAAGAAATCTTTTGGTCAATGCTATCCCATTTTGAATAATTGACATAGGATATGTAATCGTTTGCTAAGACAAAACCTCGATATAGAGGTTCGAATATTTTACTTTGATTCGCATTTTGTGCTTTCATTTTTTCATTGATAAGAGAGTAGCCTTCTTCATCAGACCCGTCTAATGAATCTAATGGTTTGGGCGTCTTTTCCACAGTATAGTAGTTCAATGAAGAAGTAGCAACTTGCAAGCCATTACTTTGAGCAGGAAGATATGATTTCTGCATAACTTTAATTTCATCCTTAAATGAATCAAGTTCGCTCAAACGCTCTTTATAAGATGTATCAGCAAACAATTTATCATTAAGAGATTTAAATAGTTCGTGGATAAAATGGAAATGGAATCTATTGTCCAATCTATTAATCCAATATGCGATTACGGCTCGTTGCTCTTGCTCTTCTAAATCAAGATTAGCAAAATCTGACAATTTCCTATTTACGTCTTCTATATCTAAAAGTACTTCTGTTATTCGTTGAGCCAAAAAGCCATACTTATTCACAGAATAGAATTTCAGTTTTTCTTCTTTGATTCTCGCAGCAAAGAAATCTTTCTTAATGAATGCCATTAAAAAATCATACCTTATCTCAATATTTTTCTTGAAAACGTAAACAAATTTATTATTAGGTTTGTCAATTGATTTAGGAGAATCGCCTTCATATTCCAAAAGGAACTTTTTGAGTTTTTGTAGTAACTCCTTCAAATCATTACTGAATGAATCTAAATCAATTTGCGAATACACTATAGGGTTGAATTCCTTATCAAATTCAACCTTCGTATTTGTTTCGTCAAACACCGGCTCCAACTTAAACCTCACCGTCTTTGTTATCTGATATTTTGTATTGTCCATAATTATATAATGTGTGCGTTAATAATATCTGCAAGTTATGGAACAATTTTAACAAAGTCAATAGCAAAGGACGAAAAAATTTGTCATTGTCAAAAAACACGATATATTTGCCAAAACATTAAAACAATGAACTATGCCTGATACTAATCTTCTTATTTGGGTAACATCTGCAAAAACAATCGCTCCCTGCACATTAGAACTCACTTTTAACGATGGAAGCGTTAAAACCTTTGACTGCACTCCGCTGATTGAGCGGTGCAAACTATTTGAGCCGCTCCGCGACAAATCTGTATTCGAGAACTTTGCTCTCGACGGATGGACTGTAACTTGGCTTAACGGCAAAATAGACATTGCACCTGAATATCTATTTGAAGAAGGCATTGCAGCGTAGTGCGCTGTTAACCAATATTTTCACTAATCAATAACGCACTATTTTACAAATTTTCTCTCTCCAAAACGCACTATTTTACAAAAATTGACTTCCCAAAACGCACTATTTTACATTTTTTCTCTCTCAAAAACGCACTATTTTACAAATTTTCGCTTTCAAAAAACGCACTATTTTACATTCCCCATCCTCTCCTATCCCCAAAAATAGGTATCGGCGGCACTGTGGCTGAGGCAAAATATCCCTACAAATTATATTTGCCAATGCCGTGGGTTATTCGTATTTTTGCATTGATAAAAAATTAAACTTTATGCAACAATCAAATCTGTTAAAAACCCTGACCGACGAGGGTATCGAACTTTTAAAAAATCTAATACGCACGCCGTCGGTTTCGCGCAGTGAAGATAAGACTGCCGAACTGATATTCAATTACTTAAAGAATCACGGCGTGGCGGACGTTTACCGACACCTTAATAATGTATGGGCTGTGAGCAAAAATTTCGACGAAAAAAAGCCCACTATCCTCTTTAACTCGCACCACGACACGGTGTTACCTGCCAAAACTTACACTCGCGACCCATTTTCGCCCGATGTGGAAAACGGCGTTCTCTATGGTCTCGGCTCAAACGATGCTGGCGGTCCGGCTATCAACCTCATTACCACGTTTTTATACTTTTACAATAATGAGCAATTGCCTTATAATCTGATAGTTGCCATTACCGCCGAAGAAGAAAACTCCGGCGACAACGGTGTGCAAAGTATATTAGACAAACTTCCGCCTATTGAATTTGCCGTTGTGGGCGAGCCTACCTGTATGGAAATATCTGTGGCAGAGAAAGGTATATTGGTTCTCGACTGTCTGGCTCACGGCAAAACGGGACACGCCGCACGCAACAC
>JAGCYI010000141.1 GCA_017960885.1 Bacteroidales bacterium | reverse complement strand
ATTTTTTTTGAAGCAACTTAACGTTGACATTATCAAAATGATGGAAAAATAAAATAGTTTTGAAAATTTGAGAAATAGTTGTTAATATTGCAAAGAATATTTAACGCTATGGAAAGTCAACAGCCGCATATTGTTATAAAAGACACTTTGGAGGGCGTTGGTGAGGGGAATCTTGCCAACATATATTTGGTAAAACAAAAACTAACGATGAAGTTTAATGGATAACATTTGATATATTGTAGAAATTGCGATAATAATTTATATTAAAAAATTCAAAATGAGAGAGTTGAAAAGTAAACTATGCGATTATGCTAAGAAAATAGCACTTTCTGAAAGTATGGTTGATGAAAGTCATTTTTATGATTTTCGCCAAAACATTTTTGGAGGTAAAATGAAACCCGAATTCATAAAAATGTTTATGGATGGTGATGGAAATGAATTGGTCTCAAAGGCTTGTGCTGTACATTCGTCATCAATGTTGGGTTATAACTTTTTCCATTGGATTTCTGAAGAACAACCATTTACGTATGAGGGAATTCAATATACAAAAGTACTATTCGAGGTTAAGATAAGAGTACTGAAAAGACCAGCCAATATGGACATTGTGCTTACAAATGATAATGGCGACATCCTATTCATTGAGTCAAAATTCCTTGAATATCTCGATTCTAAATCATTTTCAATTTCAGACACTTATAAAAAAGAGGTAAAGGCTTACTATTGCAGTGGAGAAAAATGGAGCATTTTTATTAAGAACTACAACGCCCAAAAAAAGGGTCAGTATTGGGATGGAATTAAACAAGAAATATGTCACCTAATAGGATTAACGAATTGGGCAAACGGAATGACCATCGATGGACTTTCTTCATACAATGACGCAAAAGATTATAAATTCATCAACCTTGTTTTTGAGCCCCATAAAAATTATAAGGAAGAACACGAATCTTTTGAAAATTACCATAAACTTTATCTCGATTTGCATACGAATCTTAAAAAAGAAAAACTTATTCCCGAAAAAATCAAAATGGAATTTAAAGCTTATTCCGATTTATGGACGGATATTCAAAACTGTATTTCTTCTGAATTAAAGGATTATTTGCACGCACATTATATGCAGTTTGCTCAATTGATTCCAGATTTTTATGATTTAAAATGATTTTTTCGGTCCCGAGCTTGCGATTTTAATTTCATCTACTTCGGGTACAAACTCTTTCTGTATTCCTGCGGCGACATCCCCAACTGTTTCTTGCAGTAGCGGCTGAAGTACCACTGATTATGTTTCGACAAAACCGAAATAATGGTAATTCTTCCCGAAATAAATGTTTCCGCAAGAAAAATGAGTATCGTATTTTTGCATAGTGACAAATATTTAAATGTAATTTTATGAATATCAAACAAATGCAAAGGAACAACTTCGCACGTTGACCACGCCAACACATTCTATCAGATTCCCGCCGGCGGCAACGGTTTGCCGATGGTTTTTCTGCACGGCTACGGACAATCGAGAACAGGTTGGCAGTCAACACCCGACGGCAGGGAAGGCTGGGCGGACATTTTCTTAAAAAAAGGACACCCCGTTTTTCTTGTTGACCAACCTCGCAGAGGTGCGGCAGGCTCCACAGTGGAGATGACCAAAGATGCACTTGATGCCGACGGCACAAAATATCGTCCCGGCGAACAGGCTTGGTACACTCATTTCAGAATAGGACGAGTTGCGCCTGAGCGTTACGACGGATCTCATCTTGTCGCCAAAACTCCAATGCTTTTCCTTTTCGGAGACTACATCGACAACGGTCCTCAGGACATAATGTCAACGGGATTTTGGCAGACGGTTTTGAAACAATGCCACGATTTTGCCGAGCAATACGTCAAGGACGGCGGCGTTGCTGATGTAATCCACCTTCCCAAACATAACATCAACGGCAACAGCCACTTTATGTTTCAAGAAATGAACAACAAAGAGATTGCCGATTTAATATCGGAATGGATTACAAAGCACAATTAGTTTTCTTCATTCAGTGAAACTTTTCGCGCCAAATGTGAAACTTTTTTTTGCGAAAAAAAGGTTATCTTTGCATTGCAATAAAAACAAAATATTATGAAGATGAAGACAATCATCGCAGCACTTACGGCATTGGTAATGGTGTCGGGCTGCAACAACAATTCTAAATGCACTGACAATATGAAAGATATGTCTAAATTGACTTTTACCGAACAACAGGCCTCTGCCATCACCGCAATCGCTTGCAATGAGGCTCGTGGCGACCAATCGTCGCTATTGAACGCCATCAACGAGGGTTTCGACGCCAAACTCTCTGCAAATCAAATCAAAGAGGCACTTTCGCAACTCTATGCCTACACGGGTTTTCCGCGCTCGCTCAACTCGTTGGGAACATTGCAAAAGGTTATTGCTCAACGCACTGACATCAATCAAGGCGCAGAATCGTCGCCGATGCCGTCGGATTACAACGCTCTCACACAAGGCACTGAAATTCAGACCAAACTCACCGGTCAGCCTTTCAATTACGAATTTTGCCCTGCCGAAGATTATTACCTCAAAGCGCATCTTTTTGGCGACATCTTTGCCCGCGACGTTCTCACACACGCCGACCGTGAACTTGTTACCGTAAGCGCATTGAGCGGTTTGCAAGGCGTTATGCCTCAATTAATTGCACACGTAAAAGGCGCAAAAAATATGGGCGTTACCGATGCACAGTTGCAAGGCATTGTAACTTCGCTTCGCAATCACGGACTTAATGCCGAGGCGCAACGTTGTGAGGCTGCAATCGCAACAGCAAATGGCAACCAAGCACCCGTAATTTCGCCCTCGGAATGGCCGCTTGGAAATCCCAATACGGCTTACGCTCAATATTTTACGGGCAATAGTTATTTGGCTGTCTTGGACAACGGACTTTGCAACGTAACCTTTGAACCCGGATGCCGCAACAATTGGCACGTTCACCACGGCGCGGTTCAGATGTTGATATGCGTAAGCGGCCGCGGATGGTATCAGGAATGGGGCAAAGAAGCCGTTGAACTAAAACCGGGCGTAACGATAGCCGTTCCCGAAGGTGTAAAACATTGGCACGGAGCAGCCGCCGACAGTTGGATGCAGCACCTGACCTACCACGCCGACGCCAAACCCGGTAATAGCAACGAATGGCTCGAACCTGTAAGCGACGAGGTGTATGGAAAATTGAGGTAAACAAAAATCACCGTTTGGACTACCTGTACGCCACGTTTTGAAAAACGCAACATTCATTTTTATGTCAACTGTTTGGGTTTCAAAATTATACTTTTTCATTCCCAACGCCAAGAAGATGACCAAATGTTGGAGTTTAGGAAATATATGAAATAACATTTCTTCTCATCAAATACTCCAATGCCCCATCGCGTTGCCGTACATAAGTGCGTATAAATAAGATAGATAAACGCCAAAACACGAGGCGAGCAACAGCATATTGTATCCGTCGGATTGTTTCAAAAGGAATCCAAGTATAAGGGGAATACCGATTACAAAAATTCCGAAAATGGCGGGAGCGGTTGCAAATGCGGCGATTATGCCAATCAACCATATTATTGCGGAAATTATGGAGGTGATATAAAACAATGTGTCGAAACGCTTATAATAGGCAAAAATGCCAACGCCCGGCAAAACTAAGAATATCAGGTATATAAGTATTGCTATAATTCTCATATATTTGCTTTTTAATTGTTTATACTCGTGGCAAAGATAATTATTTTTTTTAATTTCAATTTTTTTTGCCCCCGATAATCTTATTTACAAAATCAATCGTGAAGATGACACCTTTATTTATATCGCACACGATATTTGTTAAATTATCTTAAAGTTTAATTCTATCGCTTGCGATATAAATTTTTTTGTTGTAATTTTGCATCGTGAACGATATAAATATTTTTGGTATGAAAAAGATTTACGATTTCAAGGCTCTCACGAGCAAAGGCAAGGAACTCGATTTCAAGGAGTTCGAAGGCAAGGTGCTGTTGATTGTCAACACGGCGAGCAAGTGCGGATTCACCCCTCAGTTTGCAGGATTGGAGGAGTTGAACCAAAAATTCAAGGACAAGGGATTGGCGATTGTCGGATTTCCGTGCAATCAGTTTGCCTCGCAGGATCCGGGCACAGACAGCGAGATCGAAGGCTTCTGTCAGTTGAACTACGGCGTAACTTTCCAAATTATGAAGAAAATCGATGTCAACGGCGCAAATGCCGACCCGATTTTTGAATACCTGAAAACGCAGGCGCCCACCGAGGAGTACAACGGTTTGAAAGCCAAGGCCGCCAAGACTCTCTTCAAGACCATCAGCAAGAGCGTGGAGAAGGACAGCGACATCAAATGGAATTTCACCAAGTTCCTGATTTCCAAGGATGGAGAAACCATCCATCGTTACGCCCCCACCACCGAGCCAAAGGATTTTGAAAACGATATTGTTTCTATGCTGAATTAGTCCTGATTATGCACGAAGAACTGAAACTCGACAATCAGATATGTTTCCGTCTGTATTCGGCGTCGCGGCTCATAACGCAGGCCTACACGCCGATGCTCACGGCATTGGGCATCACATATCCGCAATATTTGGTTTTGATGGTGCTTTGGGAAAAGGACAATCAGCCCGTCAACGACATCGCCCGCCGTCTTCTTTTGGAGACCAACACCGTTACGCCGCTGATTCAGCGTATGGAAAAACTCGGCATCCTCAGCCGCAAAAAGGGCGACAAGGACCACCGTCAGCAAATTGTCAGCCTCACCCCAAAAGGCAAAGAGATGGAACAAAAAGCCTATGAACTTATCCCTCCCGCAATGGGCGACCGTCTCGCCGCCTGTCCGCTGCAAATGGGTGATTATCAGATATTGGCGGAAAAACTTGATGAGATAATTAACACTTTAAAACGATAAAAATATGGCAAATCAATGCGCAAATTGCAAACTGCGTGCAAAATACGACCAAAAGCCCACATCATTGGTAGGACGTTTTTGGCGTTGGCACATCAATTTCTGCCCGGGATGGAAAGCCTATTTCACCGCGCTCCCCGCAGAAAAACAAGATGAATTACGTAAACAATATCAGTTTAGTAAATATCAGAAATAGAAAAAGAATTTCGGCTCGTTTTTGACAGTGGATTAAGGGCTGACAAAAACGAGCCGAAGTTTTATTTCTTGGTAAAATATCCGGGATTGGATTCGCCGCCGTCGATATGGGCGTATGATGCGTCGTGGTGTGAATAGTGGCATTTAGTTCCTTGTTCACCGATAAGGTTGGGGCAATCCAAAAACATAAATTCAGATTTTTTCACGCTGCTTGTATTCCAACCATCTCCGACATATATTGTTTTAAGATTATCACAACGCACAAACATACGATTCATATCAGTAACATTATCTGTATGGAATCGGCTGACATCAAGGCTTGTCAGACTGTAACAATAAGCAAACATCTCACTCATATAAGTAACATTCTCAGTATTAAAACCGCTGACATCAAGGCTTGTCAGGCTTTCGCACCCCCAAAACATGCTACCCATAGAGGTAACCTTATTTGTATTAAACCCGCTGACTTTTAGACTTGTCAGGTTGTGACAAGCATAAAACATACCATACATATTAGTAACATTATCTGTATTGAAACCGCTGACATCAAGGCTTGTAAGTTTTTCACAACCTAAAAACAAAAAACTCATATCAGTAACCTTCTCAGTATTGAACCCTTTGACATCAAGACTTGTCAGTTTTTCACAATCCTCAAACATACGACTCATATCAATAACTTTATCAGTATTGAACCCGCTGACATCAAGGCTTGTAAGTTTTTTACATTCCCGAAACATCTCCCTCATATTAGTAACCTCCGACGTGTTCAAGTTTTCTTTTATGTTTTTGATGCTAATAAGATTTTTACAACCAGAAAACCAAAGCTCACAACTTTTTGGTCTGTATTCTTTAAACGATTGGTCAAATACAACGGTGTGGATTTGGTCACAGACATCGTACCATTCTGTTAGTGAAAAAAAAATTCTTTTTTCCACATCATACGCCCCTGTCGGTTTGTTGTTGCCATAATAAAATGTTAAAGTGCTGTCTTTAAGCACTGCGTATGCTACTTTTTGCGCCATTGATGACATCGGCAAAAGAAGCATCAAAAACAATAATAATTTCAGTTTCATAATACCAATTTGTTAGTTATTAAAATATCTATTCTTTTCCGCAGTCAATCACCGCCTCGTAAATCTTTTTGCCGTTGTGGTCAATCCATTCGGGCTTGGCTTGGGCGGTCTTTTCCTTTAAGAATGAGAACGTTACAAGGTAACCTTCGGCGAGGTTGCGGGTTTCGAGGTATTCGGAAAGTTGGTCGCGACCCGAAATTTCGTATTCTGTGCCGTGCCAAATTTTTAGTTCAATGACGTATTCTTTGCGGTTGTAGGTGATTACCAAATCCATACGGCTGCCGTCGTCGTTTTCGGGTT
>JAGCYI010000140.1 GCA_017960885.1 Bacteroidales bacterium | reverse complement strand
CGTGCTCAACATCGAAGGCATTTCTGAAATTGCTCACCGTCACAACATTGTGTTTATCGTTGACAACACTTTTGCACCTATCTTGATTCAGCCTTTGAAACACGGTGCCGACGTTGTGGTTCATTCAGCAACTAAATTTATCGGTGGTCACGGCGCTTCGCTCGGTGGTGTTATCGTAGACGGTGGCTCGTTCAACTGGAAGGCCAACGCCGACAAGTATCCCACTTTGGCAAAACCCGATCCATCATACCACGGCGCTATCTTTGCCGATGTGGCTGGTCCTGCCGCTTTTGTAACCCGTATACGTGCGGTTATCTTGCGCGACACCGGTGCTACCATCAGCCCGTTTAACGCTTGGACACTCTTGCAAGGTGTTGAATCATTGCCCTTGCGCATTGAACGTCACGTTGAAAACACTCTCAAAGTGGTAGATTTCTTGAAAAATCACCCCAAAGTTAGCGCAGTTCACCATCCTTCGTTGCCCACTCACCGCGACAATGCGTTGTACAAAAAGTATTTCCCCAAAGGCGGCGCGTCGATTTTCACTTTTGAAATCAAAGGCACTCAAGACGACGCTTGGAAATTTATCGACAATCTCAAAATCTTCTCGCTCCTTGCCAACGTTGCCGACGTTAAGAGTCTTGTAATACATCCTTACACCACCACACACTCGCAACTTTCGCCCGAGGAACTCGCTCAGCAGCACATTACACCCACCACAATTCGTCTTTCAATCGGTGTTGAGCACATCGACGACATCATCGACGATTTGAGTCAGGCTTTTGATGCTATTTAAGCCACTATAAATATTTGATTTGATAACGGATTCTTTATTCCTACCGGCAAAGGGACGGAATAGAGAATCCCTTTTTGTTTTTCAAAATATGCAATTTTGCAGTTTCTCATAAATAGATTTTAAAAGCCGGTTACGCTTAGTGCCTTTTTTCTAACTTTGTAACAAAGAATAAACCGTTTGAGAAATTTTATCTACAATAATGGTTAGTTTTAGAAATAATCACCATAATATTATTTTCTCTTGGCGGATTATTCCAAGCGCAGTATATTTGCAGTGTAATAATTAAACGAATTAAGAACATTAAAAAACATAAAGAAAATGAGTAAAATTATCGAAAGTTCATTAGAGTTGATTGGCAACACTCCGCTCCTCAAACTCAACAATTATTCTAAGAAAGCCGGAATCAACGGCGCTAACATCTTAGCAAAACTTGAATACCTCAACCCCGCCGGTTCGGTAAAAGATCGTATTGCACTTGCAATGATCAAGGATGCTGAAGACAAAGGTCTTTTGAAACCCGGTGCCACCATCATCGAACCCACCTCGGGCAACACAGGTATAGGCTTGGCAGCAGTGGCAGCAGCAAAAGGTTACAAAGCCATCCTCACACTTCCCGACACCATGAGCGTTGAGCGTAGAAACTTGTTGAAAGCATACGGCGCAGAAATTGTACTCACCGAAGGTGCAAAAGGCATGAAAGGTGCTATCGCCAAGGCAGAGGAACTCAACAAAGAGATAGCAGGTTCGATAATTCTCGGACAGTTTGTAAACCCCGCCAACCCCAAAATCCACCGCGAAACCACAGGACCCGAAATCTGGGATCAGACCGACGGTAAGGTTGACATCTTTGTAGCAGGCGTTGGCACAGGCGGAACTCTCACCGGCGTTGGCGAATTTTTGAAATCAAAGAAGGCTGACGTTAAGGTAGTTGCAGTAGAGCCCGCCACATCTCCCGTACTTTCAAAAGGCACAGCAGGACCTCACAAGATTCAGGGTATCGGCGCAGGCTTTGTTCCCGAAACGCTCAACACCAAAATATACGACGAGGTGATAGCCATCGAAAACGAAGACGCATTTACCGAAGGTCGTAAGTTTGCAGTAAGCGAAGGCATTTTGGTAGGAATTTCGTCGGGTGCAGCCCTCAAAGCGGCCTCGATACTTGCTCAGCGTCCCGAAAACAAAGGCAAAAACATCGTTGTACTTCTTCCCGACTCAGGCGACAGATACTTGTCTACTCCATTGTTCTCTAACAACTAAAAAATTTTCGCATAAGTCATAATAATCACAAAGTGTGTGGAATAAGGCTATTCCACACACTTTTTTGTGTTTTTATGTTGAGCAAATCAGCCTACTCAATCCGCATTTTTTGTATTTTTGCCCCAAAAAAATAGAGAGATGCCGTTTTACAAGATTATAAAACTACCCATTCTACAAATATCACAGGTGGTTATTTATCTAAAAATGAATCTTCTAAATACAAATAATACTCATCATTTTCAAAATACTGAATACCAAGTTTAAATTCGTTTTTATTGTTATATAATGATATTCTCCGATTGGTTAAATCAGTGATTTCTTGATGGAGATATTGCTGCAAGGCGTACAGCAATCCCAACGATAGGTTTTCAAAAGCACCATTTACAGCAACATTCACACTGTCAGAGATATGGTACTTAAACACTTCTTCTACAGGCTTATAAATTATTTCATCTGGTTTAAAAACTACATCGTACGGCTTATAGTAATAGATGTTGCCAACCAAAAGAGAATCATGCTTTTTCATACACCACACGGCTCCTGAGTGCGAAACTCCATCATAATCCCATGATACTCTTACAGAACTTCGATTAAAACTGAATGCTGCTATTGGATCTTCTAAAAAATTAATGGTAGAATCAGACGGTTTGCGAATTACTTCGTAAATCTGACGAAAACGCTCTTCGGTATCTTCTATACTTGTACATAAATAATAATCATCTGGTGTGAGATGTTTCCAGTAAAGATAAACTATTTCACTCGAACGATAATCTTTTTTTAAACATTCCCAAGTTATCTGTGGTACAAGACAAAAAATCATAAACGCCAAGGTCAGATAGGAAAATAAAAATATGTATGCTTGTTTTTTACTCTTTTTCTTAAAATAAACAAACATAATAATGAGAAAAAATACTCCAAAAACATCATACAATAAGCAATCAAATCCAAATAAACCGAAAACAAAAGAAGAACTTAAAAATGAAATAAAAAAGACATGCAATAACCCTAGAGGTATAAATGTATTATCAATAAGCAAAAGATAAACTGTTAACCAAGTTAAAGTGTTAGATATCAATTCTGTCAATGTCGGACCGGAAAACGAGTCAATATCATAACCACCACTATATTTTAAGTTTATCGACCACAATATTAAATACCCACAAACAACTATAGTATTGTATTTCCAATTCTCTCTAAAAATAACAGAAAAAAATATAATAAGACAAACTCCCAAAATAGTAGGGAAATAACCATATGTACTTAAACTAAGAATTGTATACATAACAAATTATAATAAAAATCAATAATTATTTAGACTTCACTATGTATATCACTTTCGCAAAGATAGGATTATATTTTGTATTCCCCAAAATCAAGCCTTTCATTTTGCACACGATGGTAAAAAAATCTCTCCGCGTTTTGCTTTTTTGTGAGGATTTCCGTAGTTTTGCATTGCTAAATATTGAAAATCATTACAAAATGTTAGACTTCAACAAACAGGGCGGATTGATTCCCGCCATTATACAAGATTATCAGACACTTCAGGTGTTGATGCTCGGCTATATGAACGAGGAGAGTTTTAAAATTACTCAGGAAACAAAAAAAGTAACTTTCTGGTCGCGCAGCCGCAACTGCTTGTGGACCAAGGGAGAAACCTCAGGCAATTTTCTCCACGTAAAGGAGATTTTTACCGACTGCGACAACGACACAATTCTTATCAAGGCTCAGCCCGACGGTCCTACTTGCCACCGCGGCACTACCTCGTGCTTTGATTTTGAGGAGAGCAACATCGGCTTTCTCTCTTACCTTCAGAAATTTATCGACAAACGCAACGCCGAACGTCCCGCCGGCAGCTACACCACCAAGCTTTTCCGCGAAGGTGTCAACAAGATTGCCAAAAAAGTGGGCGAAGAGGCTGTGGAACTCATCATCGAATCTAAAGACAACAACGACTCGCTGTTCTTAAACGAAGCCGCCGACCTTCTCTACCATACCATCGTGCTGCTCAGCGCCAAAGGCAAAAAGATTGAAGACGTGGTGGGCGTGCTCAAAGGCAGACACAGTGAGTAATGCTTAATGCATAATGCATAATGCATAATGCATAATTCATAATTCGTAATTCGTAATTCGTAATTAAAAATTCGTAATTCATAATTAAAGTAGATGCGGACATTAGTTTCCTTT
>JAGCYI010000139.1 GCA_017960885.1 Bacteroidales bacterium | reverse complement strand
TCCGAAATATGAGAAAATGATAGTGAATTGAAAATTTTATCTGCGCTAATACGCGGAATATCATTCTCAGATTTTTCAGACACTGTCTGAAAAATTGGTTGTTGTGGCTGCTCGAATTTTTCAGTCACTGACTGAAAAATTACAACTTCATTATTTTCAAGTAGTTGCTTGAAAACTGTAATGCCATTGAGAGATAAGATACCCTCGTTTTTGACAAGATATTTTTTAACTTCATCTCCTATTTCAGGATAGAGTTTATAAAATTTTCTACAAAGAGAAAGTGTAACCTTGCCCAACCCTTTGACATTGACAGATTTGGCTAAGGTTTCGAGTAACTTTTTACCGTATTGGGCGCGGTCTTCACCATTCTGTTCAAATTCTACAATCCAAAAGCCTACCAACCAATTCCTTGTGGTGATGCTTTGGTTGATCGCCCGCATTGCGTTGTTTTGCAATGCTTTGTGCGCTTGACGTATATTGTCTGATAGTTGTGGAAAGTTCATTTTTTTTGTTTAATACTGCAAATATAATCATTCGATTCCACAAATACAACATTTTTCCTAGTCTTTTACCTGTAAGTTTAGGTTATTTAAAAACCGTGGTTAAATAACACTTACCGTCTGCGTAAAATCGCAAAATTTTTTCACCGAAATCTGCGTAAAATCGCAAAATCTTTTTCCCAAACTTTTCTTATCTTTGTCTTTGTTTAATTCGTTGATAAGTGCATTATGAAGTTAAAAATATACAAGGCTTCGGCGGGAAGCGGTAAGACTCATATTCTTGCGGGTAACTATCTGTTGTCGGCGTTTGATAGCGGTTCGCCTGTGCAGTATGGCGATGTCTATAAGGCTTTTAGCGGCGATATGGCGTTTAGCAGAATTCTTGCCGTAACGTTTACCAACAAGGCTGCCGGTGAGATGAAAACCCGTATTATCAAGGAGTTAGACAAACTTATCACTGGCGAAAAGAGTGATTATATCAAGGATCTCCGCGCCAAATACCCAAAACTGACCGAGGAGGCGGTGCGTGCCAAGGCTGCTAAAATCCGCTCTGCCGTGCTCCACAATTATTCGATGTTTAACCTCCGCACCATCGATTCGTTTGTAAACCGTATTGTGAGGGCGTTTTGCTACGATATCAATGTCAACAGCGGCTTCCGTATCGAAACCGATGAAAATGTGGTGGTTGCCGACCTCTGCGATATGCTCTACCAACAGTTGGACAACGATTCGCAACTTCGCGAACAATTGCTGCAACTTTCGCGGCAGAATGTTGACGAGGGCAAAAATTGGGATTTCCGCAGTCAGATTACCAACCTTGCCAAGTTGATTTTTACCGAAAATTTTAAAAAACTTGAAGATTTTGCCTCGCTCAAAGACGATTATTCGCGCAAGGAGTATTTTGCTCAGGCTGCCAAAAAGATTATTGATATTTACGATTCGTATGTATCTCTGTGTAAGTCGATTGCCAAGCGTGCCACCGATATTTTCACCAAGATTTTCAACGATTACAACTCCACTCCGGGCGAACTTTTCAAGGATGTGAAGACGATTTATAATTTCTTGACGGTTAAACTGTTGAGTACCAATTATAAAGACCTTGATATCGGTTCTACCAAAACCTTTACCAAAATACTCAACAATCCCGACGGCTACCTTGCAAAATCAAAACCCACAGCCATTCAAAAGGCTCTCGCTCCTGTGCTTTTTGCGCAGATTAATCCGCTTTTGCAAGAATATAACGAACTGTATACCAATCAGTTTTCAAATTTTGTAACCGCTGCCGTGGTGCGAAGCGATTTTTATGCCTTTGCCCTTCTTGGCGACCTTGCCGCGTTGCTTCCTCAGTACCGTCAAGACAATCAGATGATGCTTGTGAGCGATGCTACGGCGTTTCTCAACGAGATTGTTAAAGACAACGACGCACCTTTTATATATGAGCGCACCGGCAACAAGTTTGACCATATTTTTATCGACGAGTTTCAAGATACGTCGGAGTTTCAGTGGCAAAATTTCCGTCCGCTTATCGAAAATACTATCGCTCAGGGATTTGACGATATGATTGTGGGCGATGTAAAACAGTCGATTTACCGTTTTCGTGGCGGCGATTGGACTTTGCTAAATTCTGAGGTGGAACGTTCGATTGGCTCAGAAAACATACTTTTCAAGACCCTCGACACCAATTGGCGAAGCCAGAAAAACATTGTGGATTTCAACAACGCCGTGTTTGCCAATTCCGTTACGGTTTTGGAGCAACATTCTGATGATGAAGATCTTAATTTTGAACTTCTGCATCAGATTTATGCCGACAGTTTTCAAAATCTGCCTCAAAATCAAGACCGCAAGGGTGGAAATGTTAAGGTAAAATTTTTTGAAAAACCGAAAAAAGAAAAATCAAAACCGTCTGATAATGATACAGATAGCGACGAGGATGATGAAAGTTTCGATGTTACTGTGCTCACCGCAATGGCGCAAGATATCGACGCGCTTTTGAAACAGCGTTATCCCGCAAAAAAAATCTGTGTTCTTATCCGCAAAAAGGCTGAGGCAGAGAAAGTTGTAAATTTTCTCCTTAGTTATATGAATCAAGCCGACGATGCCGAAAAATATCAGGTGATTTCTGCCGATTCGTTATATATTGCTAATTCAGAGCCTGTTAAGGTGGCTATCAACGCCATCAAGTTGGTGGTTAATCCCGAAGACTCTATTGCCAAGGCAAAACTTTTGCAGTCGTATGCCAAACTTTCGGCGCAGGATATTACCGACGATGATATTTTTAAGGCTGTGTCTAACGATGCCAAAGCCGCTGATATTCTGCCTGATGGGTTCAAAAATTTGGCTACCGATTACGCCTCTCTGCCGCTGTTCGACCTTTGCGAAAAAATCATTTCGGAGTTTGAACTATTCAAATACACTGGCGAAACCGAGTATCTGCGCACCTTTGAGGATACCGTTTTGGATTTTTCAAGGGTACATTCGTCTGACGTTAGCCGTTTTGTAAAATGGTGGGACGAAAGCGGATGCAAGGTGTCGATTCAACCATCTGACAATCAGAATGCTGTAACCGTGATGACCGTCCACAAGTCTAAGGGATTGGATTTTGGTGCGGTTTTTATGCCTTTCTGCAATTGGAAAATGGAAGACGTTGTAAACACTTCGCCCACTTATATTTGGGTTGCTCCGCCTGATGATTCTGATTTCGGTTTTCTCCCGATGCTGCCCGTGAGGTATTCTTCTGCGCTGAAACACAGTGTTTTCCGTGATTATTACCACCTCGAAAAACGCAATATGTATGTTGACGCTCTCAACATTCTCTACGTGGCTTTTACCCGTGCGGTCGACGAACTTTATGTGTACAGTCCCAAGCCGTCGGGCGACAAAATCAAGAACGTGGGTGATTTGCTCTATTTCTGTATCAATCAGTCAATTGCGTCAGACGAAGGTAAGATAATAGGTTTGAGTTCTTATTTTAACGAGGATAATCTTCAACTGACTTTAAACACTGACCATCAGGTGCTTACTCCTGGATTTAAAGAAAATGCTAAAAAATTTGAAATCCGTCAGTTTAAAAATCTTGATTGGAATCAGAAACTTTCCATAAAGTACAATGCCGACGACTTTTTTGCCAAGAGCAATCCTTTTATTCAGGAGCGTATCAACTACGGTTCGTTTATGCACGATGTAATGTCGAGAATCGAAACTGCCGCCGACTTACCCGTTGTGCTTCAACAACTTAAAGACCAAGGTCGCATTACCGAACAGCAAAAAGAAGAACTCCACCAAAAGATAGAATCAGCCCTTGCTCTACCCGAAGTAAAACGTTGGTTTTCACCAGTTTGGAAACAGATTATTACTGAAACTGCCTTGCTTACTCTCGACGGCCGCATCCGTATTCCCGACCGTGTGATGGTTTCCGACACCGAAACCATCATCATCGACTTTAAATTTGGTGCCCATCACCCCGAATACCACGACCAATTAAAGGAATACGCAGCATTGCTAAGGTCTATGAAAAATCCCGTATACCCCAATGTATCAGCGTATTTGTTTTATGTTGAGACGATGGAGATAGAGAAGGTGGAGTGATTTTTTTCTAAAAAATATTTGTTTATTTTATAATTTTTGTATCTTTGCTTAGTTTAATTTAATCTTGACTAATTATGTCTGATACACTTACAAAGGCAAGTACGAAAAAACGCTGCAAATATTCAGGAAAAAGTAGTGCCCCTGACAATGTGGAAGTTATTACACTCAGTTTTAACGGCAAAAACAGAGTTGCTCGCGCTATTGTAAACCTTATTGAAGAGTCGGGCGTTTTTGACATTCTCCGTGATGATGCCGAACCTAACGAAACAACAATTGCCGCAATTGAGGAACTTGAAAACGGTGGTGGTTTTGAGGCTAAGGATTTGGATGATTTGTTTAAACAGTTAAATTCCTAATAATGAAGACAATTAAGTTTTCTTCTCAATTTAAACGGGATTATAAATCGTTGACCTTTTCCGACAAGCAAAGTGTTGACGATGCTATCAAAATATTAGCCAAAGAAGGCACGTTACCATATTCACCATATTTAACGCACAAATTAATAAGTAATTACAAAAATCATTTAGAGGCACATATTAAGCCCAACTTATTAATAATTTGGTACGAAATTGAAGACGATGCCCTAAAATTGGTGAGAGTTGGTAGTCATTCCAAATTGTTTGGGAAATAAGGATTATTCGACTGAACTTGCTTTGGTTTTCCGATGTGATTAATTGCTGTGAAAAAAGGAGGAAGAAAACTGGGATAATACTCTGATTTACGAAACAAAACAGTTTTAAAACATTTGAAATCTAACTTGTGGCGTGTTGCTTATACATTGATTCGTTTTGCTACAACCACAAGCAACCATAAACTATTGAATGCAGTCGAGAACTATTACTCAGGTGTTATATCAAAGGTATGTAATGAATAACGAAAACACTGATGCGTTTTATTTTTTAATGTTCTTTATTTACATTCTTATCAAAATTTATGACATACTCTCTATTATCTCCTATTGTTATGTATTTATCAACTTGTACATATGTGTTGGATTCTTTATTGTAATATATATTGTAATCCTTATCAATGCATTCAAAAGTATTGGATTTCAATCCGATTAATTCAACAAATCTTTTGGCTGCATTGAGCATATTATCACGTTTTATTTTTTCGTCTTTAATGTGTATTTTATCTTGATATTCTTTTAATGTCTTATAAAAATCTTTGACAAATTTTGTCCGTATATTTTTGTCGCTAAAAGCCCTTCTTATTTCATTTTTAATAATTTCATCCTCTTTGTGAAAGTTTTTCCTAAATTCTAATTCTCTATTTTCATCGGCAATATAAATTAATACTTCTGCTTGTGTGTTTTTTCTATTCATTATTTTGTGCAGGTGGAGTTCTGTGCCCCATTTTAATTCTGTTTTGCCATCCCAATGATGGGTGTCAATACGAATAGTTTGTCCTTTTAATAATGATTCTAATTTCATAATATTTAGTGATAAAATAGACTATCTATTAGACAAATAACCAACAGCGCAGAAACCGTCATTTCCGCGCTGTTGGCATTAATTTACATCTTCTTTATCACCATCATTTTCAAATCGATACATCCCTCCGCATCGGGAGTGATTTTATCCCATGGTGATTTTATTTCGCCGAAAATTTCGCGGTGTTCCTCGGTGTTGTACCAATAGTCGCCGTTCACAGCCTTCCATTCCTTGGGCTTTTCGCAGCACATCATACCGTCAACGATTTTTATCTCGCCACTTGCAACGGCTTCGTCTATTTGTGCCTGTGTAACGTGCTTAGGTATAGGCATATATGTTAACACTTGGTAGTCGTCGGTAAACTCCATCTGCATATTAAACATCTGCAAACCTTGCTCGTATTCCTCGTCGTCGAGTTCGCCCGCAGCCTTCTTCTTGTCCAACTCAGCCACCACCTCGTCTTTGGTGTGGAGACCAAAACCATCGCCAACGGGGGCAAGAGTCTTGTAAACTTTCCAACGTCCCACAATTGCCTTCATTTTCAGGTCGTCGGCAGAAGGTTGTAAGTCGCTGATATCTGGCTCTTTGGTAACGGTGATATGTCCCTCGGCGGTCTTTTTGAATGCGATGCAGAGGAATCCGAGAGTAAAGCAAAGTTTGCCATCCTGTGCGCTCAGTTGCTCCACCTGTTGAGCGGCGTCGGGTGGAAGTTCGCCAAAAAATCCGTTAGCCTTGTAACTCCAACCGTACATTTTGGTCTGTTCCCAAGTGGAGTCCACCTCGCGACCGTTACTACCGTCTTTGAGTTTGGCGGTGTGATCCTCAAAAAACTCCATCGAGAGTTTGCTCAAATCGCGACCGTCGCTGCTTTTAAACTCTGTTACCGGCACGTGCTCCAAATTGTTAGAGAAAAAACTAACAACAAATTCAGCCTCCCAAGTGCCTACAATAAACTTTAAGCCGTCTTTTAACTCTTCTTTTGTTAATTCCATAATAAAATATTAGAAACGTTAATAACTAAAATAACTGTGGTGTAAATATACAAAAAAATCTTTTCCGCAAACGAGGAATTGGAAATTTTGAGGGGAAAACAATTAAAATTATAATCTGCGGAATCTCGTTATTTTTAGGTGATTCCGCAGATTATAATTTATTTAAATAGATCATCGGCTGTTACCTCGTTTTGAATTTCGCCGTAATGAGCATTTCTGGCAAGACCTAAGGTGGTAATCATTACCAAGTGAATAGCCTTTCTGGTTTTTGTAACAGTTTGAAATACAGATTTTTTCTGTAATAATTTGTCCATATACTCTGTGGTAATGGCGTATTCAGAATTTGAATATTTTATTTCGCAAATATCAGTAATGCCATCGCCACGTTCAATCAAAAGATCAATTTGGGCACCTGCAACATCGTTTTTGGCAGTATTTCGCCAAGCATTTTCGGTGGTAACAATGCCGCTGATGCCAAGTTTCGCCTTTATTTGCTCAGTATGCCAAAGACAAACACGCTCAAACGCAAGTCCGCACCAAGTGTTGTAGGTGGGTGTGCCTTGAATTGATTGCCAATAGTTTTTTGCACGTCGGCTGTCTTTTATAAATGAGAAATAAAATACTGTGTAATTGTCAATTAGTTGATATACAATATCTTTTACCTGTTTGCCTATGGTTTGATACGAGCGTATAAAGCCGCACCATTCAAGGTCGGACAAGAGGTCGGTAAATGCGCCGTTTTCGTCGAAACCGCCTGTCGAAATTAGTTCCTGACGTGTCATACCGTAGTTTTTGTCTGCCAAAAGCGAAATCACCTTTATATATGGTTCAGGTTTTTTAAAGAGTGAGGCGTAAAGCATACTAAACTCGTCGTACATATCGCCATCGTCGGCAAATATCAGTCTGTCAATTTCTTGTGCAAGACTTGCGCCTTTTTTCAACAGACTCCAATAATAAGGCACTCCGCCAAAAATCATATATGCTTCGAGCAATTGCCTTTGCGACAGTTCCACCCCATTGCTGATGGCTAATTCTTTGCAAAGTTTCAATGTAAATGGCTTTAATGCAATACGTTGCGTAAGTCGATTGTGAAGTCCACCCTTGTTTTTGATGATTTTTTTTACCATCCACGACGTTGCGCTGCCGCATACCACAAACACGATGTCTTTGCGAGCCGAGGCCCAACCATTCCAAAAAGCCTCCAATTCTGAAAGAAAACCCGAACGTGGAGTGTCGAGCCATGGAAGTTCGTCTAAAAAGATAACTTTTTTGCCGCCATCTTTTTGATTTATAAGACGTTTTAATAATCTGAAAGCCTCCAACCACGATTTAATTTCGTTTGGAGCCTCTTTTAATCCTTGCTCTTGCAGGGCAACGGCGAACCTTGCTAGTTGATTTTTGAGTGAGGTGTTGGCCGCTCCCGTAAACTGAAAATAGAATTGATAACCGTAACTTTCTCGTATTAAGTAAGTTTTGCCTATTCTACGTCGTCCGTAAACCGCTATAAATTGCGAATCTTCTTTGTATAGAGCCTCTTGTAAAGTGGCTTTTTCTTTGTCTCGTCCTATAAGCATAGCATTGATTTTTATATTGCAAATTTACCACTTTTTACGTAAAAACAAAATTATAATCTGCGGAATCTCGTTTTTTTTAAGCGATTCCGCATATTATAACATTTTTTAACATTTGGAATTTTCCAAAAATTCCCCTTACATTTGCGGCATGATACCATCTGAATATTTACAAATTTTGCATATTGCCGAACGGTTGAAGGATACTCCACGGCATTGCACCACATCCAAAAGACGTATCGAAAGCGTGGCAGAACATTCGTGGCGAGTGGCTCTGATGGCTTTTTTACTG
>JAGCYI010000138.1 GCA_017960885.1 Bacteroidales bacterium | reverse complement strand
ATACAACCGTGCCATTTTTTTTATACCTTCGTAAAAAATAAAAAAGGAAAAAGATGAACGGAAAACAAATTTGGAAGCCTGGCACAATGCTCAACCCAGTACCTGTGGTAATGGTGAGTTGCGGTACTTTCCCCGACAAAATGAACATAATTACTGTGGCGTGGGCTGGCACTATTTGCAGCGACCCTGCTATGCTGAGCATCTCGGTGCGCAAAGAACGCTTTTCGCACTCTCTTATCCAAGATACAGGCAAGTTTGTGGTAAACCTTGTTACCGACCGTCTCGTTAAAGTTACCGACTGGTGCGGCGTAAAATCGGGCAGAGATGTCAACAAGTTTGCCGAAACAGGCCTCACTCCGCAAAAAGCCAACACAAGCGACTGCCCTATTATAGCACAGTCGCCAGTAAATATCGAATGTACAGTAACACAAGTGATTGAACTCGGCAGCCACGATATGTTTATTGCCAAAATCGACACCGTGGACGTTGACGACAGCCTTATCGACCCCAAGACAGGCGCGTTGAAACTCTACAAAGCAGGGCTCGCAGTATACAGTCACGGATTTTATTACAAAACTGGCGAAATGATAGGCCGATTTGGATATTCAGTAAAAAAACAAACCAAAGACAACAAAAAATGAGTTTTCTTTCATACATATTCGACCGCGTGTCTGACAAGCCGCACACCCGCCGCCGCCCAGAAATAAAGTTCGGACGTTTTGCCGAGCCAGAGGAGACCGACGAGATGGCGGCAGTGCGCAACGCCGCCGACAAACTTTACAAAGAGGGCGACTTTCTTGGCGCGTATGTTTCGTTTTTTGAATATATGCGTATGCAGGGCGGACCGGCTGTGGAAATTGTCTTCAACGAAGACACGCAGATGCTCCACTTCGACATCATTCAAGGTTCCAAGATTGTGAAAGGCGCAATCACCGCCGGAGAGGTGTTCACTTGGGCCGACATTGCAACTTTCGACACCTTAGACGTGGCTCTAATGCGCTCGCTCCTCACGCAGAACACCAATTTTGCATACTGCAAATTCGCCGTCTACGACAATATCATCTCGCTTATGCAGCGTTGCCCCATCAAGGATATGTCGCCAGGAGCATTCAACGAAATGCTCTCCGAGATAGCCTTAACATCAGATTCGGTTGACGATGTGCTTGTGGAACAGTTTCCCAGCCTCCACCCTATCAACACCGAAAACATCATCACGTTGCCACAGAGCGAGGTGGATGCCAAAATCAAATTTATCCGACAATGGATTGGCAACGCTCAGCAACAGGTGCTCACCACTGCCGACGATGCTACTAAAACATATATCATCCTCAACACCATTTTTAAGATACTCTATCTGATTTCTCCCGAAGGATCGCTACTGCACCATTTCCGACAGATATATTCTATCTATGCAAACGGCTACAACCCCGAGGAGCGCAATTCGCCCGAAATTAACCACAAGATGCTCGCCGAGTTTGACGAAATTTTGAAAAAAACCGACGAGGAACTCGGCATTTCAATCTACAAAGTGCGTGCGGTATTCCCCGAAATCAGTTATATGAGTTTTGCCGAAATGGCAGAATCGTTCAACACGCATTTCCGCCTGATAGACACTTGCATAGATTCGGGACGTTTCGACCTTGTAACCACTATGTGCGAATACACCGCCGGACTCAACCACGTTCACCACGGAATGCCTGCCGCTGCACAAGAGTTGTTGCTGATATTCTGGAGGGTTTTAAATCAAGACTATTTCGACGCGCTCGGATTCGACGACGAGTTTGTAAACAACAACACCGAAACTCCCGCCGCCATCAAAATTTCGCACGAGATAGATGCCACCATCAAAAAATACAGCAAGGTGTATCCCTCGCTCACATTCAACACCGCCAATCTCGACTTCGGCACTTTGGCAGGATTTGCCTACACATTTCTCAAAGAGTTTGCCGTGCTCGAAATTCCCGACTAACCTAACGCCACCAAAAGATGACACAGTTTACACAAAAAATAGAAGACGCCGTAGTAAGAATTCAGAACCCGTGGGGATTAGGCACAGGTTTCTGCTTGAATAAATACAACTTGATAGTTACCAACCGTCACGTGGTGCAAGGCTGCCGCAAGGTGGTAATCAACAGCGAAAAATTCAACAAACGCACTGCCCGCGTGCTTTACGTTGACCCGCTCTACGACCTCGCATTTATCGAAAAACCCGAAGGAACTATCTTTGCCGACCTCGAACTTGCGCCCGCCGACTACGTGCTCAACGATGGCGACCCGATTATGGCAGTAGGTCACCCATTCGGGCTTAAATACACCAACACCAAGGGCATTATCTCAAAAGCCGCTCGCAAACAAAACGGCATCGACTATATACAAACCGACGCAGCCATCAACCCGGGCAATTCGGGCGGACCGCTCATCAATCAAGACGGCAATGTGGTGGGCGTAAACACTTTCATTATGGCATCGGGACAAAATCTCGGTTTTGCCCTTCCGTGGACCTATCTTCAAAAAGCCATCGACGAGTTTGTGGCATCGGGTAGAGTATACTCGGTAAGATGTCATTCGTGCAGCAATTTAGTTGCCGAAAAACAGTTTCAAAACGGATTCTGCCCGTTCTGCGGAGTCCAGATGGACGAAGAGGACTTCAAAGGCAAAGACCTCATACTCTGCGACACATCGAAACTTGTGGAAGAGATTCTCAAAAAACTCGGCTACAACATCGACCTTATCCGCAACGGCAAAGACAGTTGGGAAATCGCCGACAACGGTATCAGCATACGTATCAACTACATACCCGAAAACGAATACGTGGTGGCAGACTCCACGCTCTGCACGCTGTCGAAAACCGACATCGCCCGTGTGTACGCATATATGCTCCGCGAAAACGCCAAAATTCCGCGTATGGCTTTCAGCGTTGAGAACAACTACATAGGTCTCAGCACATCGTGCATCAAAAACGATGACTTCCACACCGACACCGCCGAAGACCTCTACAAACTGTTTATCGACTACTGCCGACGTTTTGCCAACATCCTGATACACAGATACGGATGTCTGCCAATTGAAATCGACGAATAAACACGCTCACGTCGCATATTTAAAGTCAAAATGTCGCATAACAAAGTCAATAATCAACAAAAAATTACCTTTTATTAAAAAAAAAGTGCTAAAAAGTTTGATATTCCGTATAAGATAAGTAAATTTGACATTCGGAAAAACGTCAACAATACTCAAATGTACAAGGAACTTATCAGACAGACAACCTATATGTTAAACCATTGTGCCGTGTCCGCACTGTGCTCTGAGCCACGCGGCGGAAGGACTTGGTTTATCAACAACGAGTTATGCACTCCGCAGAATCTGTCGGAAAACAATGCCGTAGCCATAGTGTTCGACATACCACCAGCAACGGCAGCCACACCGGACGAACACACTGCATCGGCGAAACCTTTGCTCTCACAACTGATTGCTGTCCTCAACCGCGAGGTAAAAGATCCTGTGTTTATGGATATTTCGTTTAAAAACGACAATTCACTTTGGTTCGCTGCCAAAAGAGTTCAAATCAGACACAAGGACAAAAAAAGAATTTACCTCATACTCGATTCGTTCGAAAACCTTTTCACCTATCCCACTGAAACACAGCAAGAACTTGCTATCGCCCTCACATCTGTCACCGACAACCAGATACCCCAGCCCATTGCCGACACTCTCAACAAAATGCTCATGGGAGAAACCGAAAATCCCCTTTCGGGCGACGCTGTAACCGAGATGTACAGCAATTTCAACTTTGGCATACTTATCTCCATTGAAAAAAGCCTTCTTCCAAATGCGGCAGCGCTCACCTCTGAATTCGGCAACATTATCAGCCGCAACTCCGAAATGCCAGCCACAAACCGCAGTCCGGAAGACAATCTTTATCTTTTGGCAATGAGCAAGGTAGACCTTCCCGACGAAGAATCCAAAGTGTCAGCCTTTATTCAATCCGAAATGCTTATCAACGGCGGAAGTCCCACTCCGGCATTCCGCGAATCTGCCATTCACCGCCACGGCATCAACCCGCGCACGCTCGACACCCTAACACAAAACAACGTGCTACAACGCCGTGTACTCCCTTCCGGATTGATATATTACACTCCTGCATACCAAAACTTTGCGCAAGACTTTCACAAAGCCCACAAAGACGTAAAAGGCCGACAGCTCCCCTTCAAAAGCATTTCAACAAAAGCTTTGGGTTTGGCGGCAGCGGCTCTTGTTTTTATTGTTCTGCTGGCTTTTTCGTTTCACAATTCAGAATACGGCTCCACATTGGCACGCAGCAATATGCTGTCTTCTTTTGCATTTCAAAAGCTCGACAACGACCCGACATTCAGCCTGCGTCTTGCACAAAAAGCAATAGAGTTAGACTCCACCAACCAACAGGCTTACAGTGCGTTGCTCAATTCGTTCTACAATACCGACATTTTTTACAACATATCGGCAAAACTTTCGGATAGCGCTGGCAGGGCAGACGTAGCTCCTGATTGCAACTACATATTAGCCTTAGAAAAAGAATACGACAAAGAGTACTACGCCCTACGTGTGGAAACAATCAACGGCGAAACTCTCGCGCTTATCCCCCACCCCGCAGAAATCACATCCGCCACAATATCGCCGTGCGGAAGGTTCATAATCACCACAGCGCACGACAGCATTGCCAGGCTATTCACCACAAGCGGAAAAGAAATAAAGCAATTCACGGGTCACAATGCGATACTCTATCATGCGGCATTCTCGCCAAACAGCGACAAAATTGCAACCGCTGGAAGCGACGGAAACGTGGTTATCTGGGACACCACAGGGAACAAGCTCGTTACTCTCGAAGCCCTCGACGGTGACGTTTACTACACATCGTTTTCGCACGACGGCAAGCGCATAGTAACAGCAGGTGACGACATTGCCGCAAAAGTCTGGACATCGGAGGGAGAGCTGATAACCACATTGGAAATACGAGAAGACCCAAGGTTCGCAATTTCGGTTTTCCTCACCGCCGTATTCTCGCCCGACGGCAGATACCTGCTCACCACAAGCATCGACCGTCTCAACAAAAACCACAAGGCTAAGCTCTGGGACAAATACGGCAACGAGCTTGTGGAATACACAGGACATAGCGACCTGCTCAACTCGGCGTTTTTTTCTACCGACGGTCAGATGGTAATCACCGCCTCCAACGACAACAATGTGAGGGTCTACACTCTGTCGGGCGATCTCAAAAAAATTCTCAAAGGTCATAGCGGCAACGTATATTCGGCAAGATTCGCACCCGACGGGCAAACAATCGTTACAGTGGGCAGCGACAAGACCGTCCGCACTTGGGACATTGCCCAAAGATTTGAAACATACCCCGACGCTGAGGGAATATCATTTGCTTGCTTTTCGCCCGACTGTATGAATTTAGCAGTTGTAAAAGACACCGCGGCATACCTCTGGGACCTCACCGGCGAAACAGCAGCCGAATACGTGGGACATGTCAAACCGATACGCACAGCGCGTTTTTCGCACAACGGCAAATTCGTTGTCACCGCATCTGACGACGGCTCGGTAAAACTATGGGAAAAAGGCGGAAAGCTTATCAAGACAATAACCACGCACAAGCAAAAAGCAAACGACGCCGTTTTCTCTCCCGACGACAAATACATAGTTTCTGTATCAAGCGACAGCACGTTAACAATCCACAACATAGAGTCGGGCGAAAGCATTAGCACAGGCGGTCACAACGGCGAAATCACATCAATAGACTTTGCACCGGAAGACGGAATCTTTGTCACCGGCGGCAGCGACAGGAAAATAGTCACTCACAACATCAAAGGCGAAGTGATACGCACATTTTCGGGTCACAACGGGAAGATAAACTCAGTAGCTTTTGCTCCCAACGGCGAAAGCATAGTGTCGGCGTCTGACGATAAGACAGCCGTGCTCTGGAATCTCAACGGCAACATAAAGCACATATTCAAAGGATACGAAAACAAGGTTAACTCCGCAGGATTCTCCCCCGACGGACGCTACATTGTTACCACTTCTGACGATGGTGTCGCCAGCATCTGGACTACCGACGGAAAAGATATCATCAAATTCAAACAGGAAGGCAAAGCTCAATCGGCAACATTCTCGCCCGACGGCAAATACCTCATTGCAGTTCACAGCAAGGCAAACGGAGAACGCACAATAAAAGTAAGACTGCTCAACGCCTGCGATATCAACCGCCATATCGACAAACTAGAGCTCTACGGCACAGTATGGGCTCCCGACAGCGAATCTGCAGAAAGGTACGGGATGTAATGCATAATGCATAATGCATAATTAAGAATTTAGAATTTAGATTTAGAAATAAAGGGATACAAAAAAGCCGGATTTTTAATCCGGCTTTAATTATAAGAGTTCTTAGTAGAATATTATTCTGCTTTGGGTTCGTTAGCCTCGCTCTGTGCGGGAGCATCAGCTGTTTTTTTCTTGCGGCTACGACGTGTAGTCTTGGGAGCTGCTGCTTTGGGAGCGTTTTTAGCATTGCTGTAATTGGGGTTGAAATCTACAAGCTCCATGTAGCACATCTTAGCGTTGTCGCCAAGACGGTTGCAAGTCTTGAGGATTCTGGTATAACCACCGTTGCGCTCAGCTACCTTGGGAACAACTTCGTCAACAAGGTGTTTAACAGCCTGTTTGTCTCTAAGAAGGGCGAAACAATAACGGTTAGCGTTTCTTCTCTTGATTTTGTAGTACTCTTTGAGTTTTTCGTCGCTGCCGGCCTTGTCTTCGGAGTATTTCACATTATCTTTCGAGGCTGTAATGATAGGCTCTACAAAAGAACGGAGTTCTTTAGCCTTGGCAAGAGTAGTGTTGATGCTGTGGTTTTTGATCAACGAAGCGGCCATATTCGAAAGCATAGATTTTCTGTGGCCATACTTCCTACCTAAATGATTGATTTTGTCTCTATGTCTCATTGTTTTATAAATTACTGAGCATCACTGCTCTACGATTAGTCTTTATCAAGTTTGTATTTAGAAATATCCATACCGAAGCTGAGGTTCATGTTTTCCAACAGGTCGTCGAGCTCGGTGAGCGATTTTTTACCGAAGTTGCGGAACTTTAACAAGTCGTTCTTGTTGAATACCACCAGTTCTGCGAGAGTTTCTACGTCGGCGGCCTTCAAGCAGTTGAGAGCGCGTACCGAGAGGTCGAGGTCTACGAGCTTGGTCTTCAAGAGCTGACGCATGTGGAGAACTTCCTCGTCGAATTCCTCGTTTTCAAAGCTTTCGTTAGAGTCGAGAGTGATTTTCTCATCAGAGAATAGCATAAAGTGGTAGATAAGAATCTTAGCTGCCTCTTTGAGAGCGTCTTTAGGATGGATAGAACCGTCGGTTTCAATCTCCATAACGAGTTTCTCGTAGTCGGTTTTCTGCTCTACACGGTAGTTTTCGGTAAAGTACTTAACGTTCCTAATAGGTGTATAAATAGAATCAACAGCAATTATACCTATTTCGCTGTCGGCGATTTTGTTTTCGTCAGCAGGCACATATCCGCGGCCCTTGTTGATGGTGATTTCCATCGAAAGTTTAACGGTGGGCTCAAGGTTGCAGATAACCTGCGAGGGGTTGAGGATCTTGAAGCTTGTGAGGAACTTCTCAAGGTCTCCCGCCTTGAACTGCTGCTGTCCGCTGACAGTGATTGTGGCCTTTTCAAAATCCTGCCCGTCAACTGTCTGTTTGAAGCGGATTTTCTTAATGTTGAGGATCATCTCGGTAAGATCCTCGATAACGCCGGGAATAGTAGAAAATTCGTGGTCTACTCCTTCGATGCGGATTGATGTTATAGCAAAACCTTCCAAAGAAGATAGTAGAATTCTCCTTAAAGCATTACCGATTGTAATGCCGAAACCGGGTTCAAGAGGACGGAACTCAAACTTACCATAAGTTTCGTCGGCTTCTAACATAATAACTTTGTCGGGCTTTTGAAAAGCTAATATTGCCATTTGAATGTATATTTATTATTTCCGGTAAAAATATACGGAAACGCCGTAAGGCGCAACCGTATAATAATATTATTTAGAATAAAGTTCAACTATAAGCTGTTCTTTAATGTT
>JAGCYI010000137.1 GCA_017960885.1 Bacteroidales bacterium | reverse complement strand
AATATTCCCGCCGAACGCCTTTGGGTAAATCCCGACTGCGGCCTCAAAACCCGTGCTTGGGACGAAACCAAAGCAGCGATTAAAAATATGGTAGAGGCGGCAAAAGTTATGAGGGGGGAATAGCAGTAAGTTTTAAGTATTTATAATGACAACGTGCTGAGATAAAGAGATTTATTTCGGTACGTTGTGTTTTTTGGTGGGAAAGAAAATAATCTTTGATATAATCAATATTTCTGACAACAATATTGTTAACAAGTGTTAAATTTTGCAGATTTTTGCCTTTATTCCGCTACGAAATGAAATTTTTATGTTTCGTAGCGGAATAAGATGATTTTTTTGGGGGAATAACCTTTCCTGTATTTTCCGAACAAGATTCGTAATGGTTGTAAAATTGGTAGCGTCAATAAAATTTGCATAATTCGAAAATAATGTATATTTTTGACCTCTGTAAGAATTTACACAATACAATGGAAGATTTAAAGGTTCAAATACAAGGAGGAAAAATCTATGCGCCTCTTAAAGACAAATGGCTGAATTACAAGCCCGAAGAGGAAGTAAGACAAAAATATGTCTGCCGATTGGTCAATAATTATGGCTACTCGTTGGAACAGATGGCGCAGGAACTGACCACTACGGAACGGTCGGGACGTGGCACAGGTGGTGCTCGTGCCGATATTGTTGTTTGGGCGAATCCCGAAGACAAAGCCCAACACAAAAGGGCGTTGATTGTTGTGGAGTGTAAAGCCGCCAACATTACCATACACAAAGAAGATTATTTCCAAGGGTTCAATTATGCTTCTTGGATGCACGCCAAATTCCTTGTTACCACAAACCAAAAGGAGACTCGTATTTTCAGACTGAAAGAAGAAACCATTCCCCAGTCTTATGTGGATCTTGACGAAATCGCTGAAATACCCAATGCAAAACAAGCAACAAGCGACAAGGAAATCGCTAAATTGCTGACTCAAACCAAATCATTTTCGAGAGATGAGTTTTCAAGATTACTTTTAAAATGCCACAACATAATCAGAAACAATGATAAATTGTCGCCCGAAGCCGCTTTTGACGAAATTAGCAAGATTCTTTTCATCAAAATAAGGTATGAACGTAGCAATTCCGAATCTCAGATTTTTTCCGCAGAGCGTTTTAGCACACTGAAAAAAAATAGAGAAGACTATAACGCCGAGATGGGTATTAAAAATGCAAAGCCTTTTTATCAACATCTTTTTGACCTGACAAAAAAAGAATTTGCCGATGACCACCTTTTTGAGGAAAACGAAAAAATTGAGATAAGAGAAAATAGTTTTGAACAGATTGTCAAAGAGTTGGAGATATATAATCTTTCAACAACTTCTGACGATATTAAGGGCATTGCATTTGAGCAGTTTCTTGGCCGCACGTTCAGAGGTGAATTAGGACAATTTTTCACACCAAGAACTATCGTAGATTTTATGGTGACAATACTCGACCCACAAGAGGGCGAATATGTCTGTGACCCTTGCTGCGGTAGTGGTGGTTTTTTGATTAAGGCTTTTGAATATGTGCGTGAACAAATAGAGAAAGACATTGAACAACAAAAAAGCACTATTCTTAAAGAGAATTTCAATGATTACGAAAATCTCTCTGATGAAGAGCGGCAAAAAATTGACACTCAAATATCCGATTCGTTTATGAAATTAAACGAAGAATTAAATATCAATAATCCACAAGGACGTTTAAAGACTCTTTCATTTGACTGTATTTACGGAACCGATGCAAATCCCCGTATGGCTCGAACTGCCAAAATGAATATGATAATGCACGGCGACGGACACGGTGGCGTACATCATCACGATGGCCTGTTAAATGTCAATGGCATATTCGAAAACCGCTTTGACATTATCCTGACCAACCCGCCATTCGGCGCAAGGGTAAGTGAAGATTTGTTGATTACCGAAGCCGATAGATTTACCGATAAGGTCAAAATTGACAATTACATCCAACGTTATGGAACTGCATACGAAGAGGCTCTAAAACAAGTAAACGACAATATAGGCAAATCCATTTCAAGCCTGTACAAAATTGACTGTGGATTAACCGAAGTGTTGTTCATAGAACGTTGCCTCAATCTTTTGAAACCCGGCGGCAGAATGGGTATTGTTTTGCCCGAAGGCGTTCTCAATAACTCTAATCTTCAAAAAGTCAGGGATTTTGTAGAAAGCAAGGCTAAAATTTTGTTGATAGTTTCCATACCACAGGATGTGTTTATGGCATCAGGAGCGACGGTAAAACCAAGTTTGTTGTTTTTCAAAAAGTTTACAGAGCAAGAATCAATTGAATATAATAAGATAAAGCACCAAGCCACCGAAACGACAGACGCCAAATATGCCGACGAAATTGCACATATTGAAGAAAAACTTGCCAAACACGGTTCTTTGACAAAAGACGAAAAAGCGCAGGTCGCAAAAATGCGCAAAGAGTTGAATGCTAAAATTTCTTCCAAACAAAAAGAACTTGTACAAGAACTGAAAAAACAATCATCACCCGATGGCGACAAGGTTTCGCAATCGGAATTGAAGAAACAGGCAATGCTTTCTGCCGAAGATTTTTTCAAGGAAGATAATCAGAAGATAGAAGCCTTTATATCCAATATTATCGCACAAGCACCTAGCAAACAGGAACGTACGCTCCTTGAACAAAGAAAAAAAGAAATTGCAAACTTGAAAATTCAGGAAATTAAAACTCTCGTAAAGCAGGGATTCGATTATGAAATTCCTATCGCCGAGGTACAAAAAGCAGGCATCAGCACAACAGGTACGGCTATCGAAAACGAACTTATTCCGCTTGTCGAGGAGTTCACACCCTACCGCAAGCAAAATCACTTGTGGAGCAAGCCTATTAAGGAATTTAGGTACAACATTGCCGAAAATGGCGATGTATTCCGCGTTAGAATGGCTGACAATATGGTGGCAGAACCCGAGACTTTGTTTTACTCTTCAAAAAAATGAATATGGGAATGACTAACCATAAAATACTGTCCTTTGTCAAATACAAAACCATTGACAATTGGAGCGTAAGTCACATCGTCGGCAACAAAATGTGGTTCAACGACCTATACCCGATGGTAAGTATCGGCGATATTATAGAAAAGGCTACCAATACAATCGAAATACAAGACGAAGCGCAATATAAACAGGTAACATTAAAAACTAACGGCGGTGGCGCAGTTTTGCGCGACGTAAAATATGGTAGAGAGATAGGCACAAAAAAACAGTATGTTGTGTCAGAGGGTCAATTCATTATGTCAAAGATTGATGCCCGCAATGGCGCGTTTGGTGTTATTACCAAAGAGTTGGATGGCGCAATTGTAACGGCAGACTTCCCTGTTTTTAATGTCAACACAGAAATAGTTTTGCCACAATACTTGTTCTTATTGTCATCAAGCAAACGTTTTGCTCAATTTGCCCAAAGTTGCAGCAGGGGAACCACCAACAGACAACGCATTGATGTCGGGCTGTTCTTGTCGCAGCAAATTCCACTGCCACCTCTTTCTGAACAACATAGATTATTCAATGAATTTGAGGCCAATATGCAACAAGCCACCGACAATGAACGACAGGCAGCAGAAATTGAACGTGACATTGAAAAGTATTT
>JAGCYI010000136.1 GCA_017960885.1 Bacteroidales bacterium | reverse complement strand
GGTTGACATCACAAAGCGTGAAATTCTTGCGTTGTACGAGGACGACTTGATAAAACTTGACGATTCTGGAAAATCTTCTGCGATATTCAAGGCGATACCTGCGCAATTAAGCAAAGGTATATCCCGATATCAAGTGATGTCTGTATTACCAAATAATGCGCCATCGCGTTTTTATGAAACCATCTACGAACTTGCCGACTCGATGACTGTGAATGTTGTCTTTCATTCTGATGACCCGAATGTTGGACTTGCGTTGACCAAGGACACGTCACGGTACAAACTTTTTCTTGGCGATACGGGATTGTTTGTTACTCAGGTGTTTATGGACAAAGATGCTACCGACAATGTTATCTACGACAAACTGTTGAGCGACAAACTCGACACTAACCTTGGCTATATTTATGAGAATATGGTGTCGCAGATTTTCCGCGCCTCAGGCTACGAACTGTTTTATCACACAATTAAAAAGAACGAGGGTAAAAGTTACTACGAAGTTGATTTTCTTTTGTCAAAAGGTAACAAGTTGATACCTATCGAAGTAAAGTCGTCGGGCTACAAATCGCACACATCGCTCGACAGGTTTTGCGAAAAATTCTCGGACAGAATAGGCAAAAAATACCTTATCTATACCAAAGACCTGAAAAAGGAAGGCGACATTGTATACTTGCCAATTTATATGGCAATGTTTATATAAATCACCAAAAGCAGCGATTTTTCAGCAGAGGGGGAGGTGGGTTAAACCGGCGTGCCATCCTCCGATTTAGTACAGTTTTTACGATTTCACCCTCCGATTTTGTGCGGTTTTTCTTGTTTTTATCCTCCGATATTGTTATATTTGCGGTATCAATAAAAACATAAAACATTATGATAGAACGCACTGCACTACAAGAGTTGGAAAATTGGAAAAACAGCGAATACCGCAAGCCGCTTATCCTTCGGGGGGCACGGCAGGTGGGCAAGACTACCATTGTCAATAATTTCGGCAAATCGTATGATAACTATCTGTATTTCAACCTCGAAAAACTATCGCACCGTGAGACTTTGGAACACGAAATGCCTCTTGATGACAAAATCAATATGATGTTCGCCGCCGTTGGCAAAGTCCGCAAACAAGGTCAGACATTGATTTTTATTGATGAGATTCAAAACTCGCCCAAAACTATCGCCCTATTGCGATATTTTTACGAAGAACGTTCTGATTTGCACATAATTGCAGCAGGTTCGCTGTTGGAAAACATAGTTGATGTAAAAGCCTCGTTTCCCGTTGGAAGGGTTCAATATATGGCGTTGCGACCTTGTTCCTTCCGCGAATTTGCAACCGCAATGGGCAAAGATAACTTTTTGCAAATACTTGATAATCCACAATATAGCATACCGATGCACAGCGAGTTGATTTCGCTTTTCAACCAATACACGATTGTGGGCGGAATGCCGGAAGTAGTGCAGCGTTTTAGTCAAAAACGCGACCTTCTAGCGATGGACGATATTTACGACACGCTTTTACAGGCTTATCGCGACGACACTGAAAAATATGTCCGCCAAAACAAAATACTCGAAACCGTCCGTTTTATTTTGGAAACAGGTTGGCGGGCGGCAGGCGAAACAGTAACCCTCGGTAACTTTATGGATTCGGGCTACAAAAGCAACGATGTAAAACAAGCCTTCAAACTGTTGGAAAAGGCAATGCTACTCGAACTTGCGTACCCGACCGAATCAGTGCAAGTACCTGTAATGCCGCAAATTAACCGTGCTCCAAAACTTCTTTGGCTCGACACGGGACTCGTCAACTATGCCGCAGGTGTAAGGTCGGATATAATCACCGCAAAAAACATCCTCGACATTTGGCGTGGCCGCATTGGAGAACAGATTACCGCTCAGGAACTTTTAACTCTAAATAACAAGGTAGGACAACGCCGCAATTTTTGGGCGAGAAACAAGGCACAATCGCCCGCCGAAGTCGATTTTATATATCAAGTTGATTCTCAAATAATTCCGATAGAGGTTAAAATGGGGCATAATTCGTCGCTCAAATCGTTGCACTCGTTTATGTCGCAGTCGCCCAACAATTTAGCAGTCAGAGTATGGCCGGAAGCATTTTCCGTTGACGATGTAAAAAATTCACTCAACGGCAAAACATTCAGATTAATAAATCTACCGCTATATCTTGTGGGAAGTTTGGTTAAAGTGGTGAGGGAATTGGGATAAAAAAGTTTTGTACTTTTATTATAATTGTGTACATTTGTTGAGTGTATTAATACAAATTTGTTGATATATGCAGACGTATCAATCCATAAAAGAACTTACGCGAGGGCTGAACAACGGTGCTAAACTGTTGAACGATATGTTCTTAAAGCGTAAGACAGTCGCCATTAAATATGACGATGCGCTTGATACGTTGGAGGGAGACGAGAACAAACTCAAACACTTGTTAAGTTTTGGTGTTATCGTTCAAAATGGAGATTCGTTGGAACTTGACGATTCCTATCAAAAGTTTTTTGAAGAGGTGCTTGCTGTAAACGAGGATATAAACATCGCATCGGTTCAGATGTATGTTGATAAACTGAAATTGGGAATCAACTCATATTTGGTGGCAGAAAATAATCGTAAGACTCAGTTGCTTAAAGAAATACGGCATACTTTCAAGAGCATTGAAAACGCTACTTGCAGAAACGTAATGGATTTGAAACGTAATGTTGCCGCAACATACAAACAGGAGCCCAATTTTAAAATCAAAGAATTGAGACTCAGAGATTTTGACGAAAAAGCCAAACTTATTGAAGAACTCATCAAACAGACGGAAAAAATAATTGTAGAGCAGCCGATTTTCTTTTCCACTGTTAGTGATATTGGTTTGAAACAAACCATTAGGGAAGTACGTGAAGGTTTGCGGGATTCGGCACACGGACTTATCGCAATTTCCGCTCAAATCATTGACTACCTTAACCGCATTGAGTATCAAAGCCGCGTGGTAAAAAGAATCAGACAATTAAAATATTTGCGTGACCAAGTGATGTTGGAGGGCAGTACTAATGTTATGGCATTTTTGTCTGATACAAATGATGTGTGGATGGAAAAACAGCCAAAATACACAACCCGCGTTTCTTTGGATTTTCTTCGCAACGATGATGCGGCTCTTGATATTCTGAGCAATATACGTCAACGTCTCAATAGAAAGACGGCAGTCAAAGTCCGCCTTGCCGAGAAAATTGACAACGTTTATTTGGAAGAAGCAAAAGAAACAAGCAGAGTATTTGACCATCAGGCAATTATAAACGGTTTTTTGGCGCAAAGTGCAGACTTGTTCCACTACGTTTGGAATTATCGGTTTGAAATAGAAACCAATACGGAACAACGTTTGGTTCTATTTTTGCAACTTGCATCACAATATAACGAAAATTTGAAGTATGTACCTGAAACCAACGTGATTGACAACATAGAGTATCCAATAATATATCCGAAATGAAGTACACAAGTGAAGTTTTTCAGAGACTTAGCCGGGGACAGTTTATATCAAGCAACAGTGTTGATGCCGAGACCCGTGCTATTTACAGCGACATAGAGGATAATCAAGAAGAATATGAAGATTATTTCAAACAAATTGATTTTCAACTATCTGTCGGTGAGGGATTTTACTATTTCAGCCGGAAAGAAAGCAAGGTGATAATAGAAAACAAGTTGCAGTCGTTGTTTTCGTGGATTGATTATCTTGATTTTTTAACGACATTCGACACCACTTTCGATGCCGGAACGCAATTCTCTGTGGCTAAGATAGAAATTAGGTTGTCGTCGGATTTGGAACTCAAAGAAAAACTTTCGCGGCTGTTTGCCGACAAGCAATCAAACCGCGATAAAATTGATGCTTTGGTCAATGCTTTGACTAACTTGGGATTTGCAGAGTTACTCAACGAGCAGGAAGGTCTGTACCAAGTTACGTCAGCATTCCGCTATATTGTGCAGTTAATGATGTTAATTAACATAGACGAGGAGGTGAAAGATGAGATACCTCAATAAAATAATATTCATCAATAGTGCGCATATACCATACGCCGAAATCAAACTCGACGGCAATGTGCATTTTATTGGCACACAGGGTGTTGGTAAGTCAACTTTGCTACGTGCGATTCTTTTTTTCTACAATGTTGACAAAGGAAAGTTGGGCATAAAAGTTCAAGCCGGACAAAAAAGTTACGATGATTTTTACCTGCCGAAACCAACCTCATACATCATTTACGAAGTCTGTCGTGAAAACGGAAATTTTTTCGTGATGACTTTCATTTCGGGCGGTCGAACGGCTTTTCGTATTGTGGACTGTGCTTTCGACAAGAAGTTTTTCATCGAGGACGATGGCACTGTGCTGTACGATTGGGGCAAAATCAGCGGGAAGATTGGTTCCCGCATTTTCAAAAGCAACATCATAAGGAATTATGAGGATTTCCGAAACATTATATACGGCAATCATCTGAATACAGAAAAGGAACTAAGACGTTTCTGTATTTTAGAAAGCCCTAAATATCAAAATGTTCCCCGAACAATTCAAAACATTTTCCTCAACCAAAGTTTGGAATCACGTGTCATAAAGGAAACCATTATTGACTCGATGGATTTTGCTGATGACGGCATTGACCTTAATTTTTTCCGCGAACACGTTAAAAATTTCCGTCAGCAATATGAGGACATTTGGAAATGGTACAAACCTGAAAAAAACGGCAGAATCAAGGTTAAGGCTGACGCAGATAATGTCATCGCAAAATATACTCAGTACGAATATCAACGTAAAATGATTGGTGAAATTTGCGGAAAGTTGAATTTTGCATTTAAACGCGACAAAAAACGCCTTCCCGAACTTTCGCACAACGAAACGCAACTTTCAGCGGAATTGTCAAAGCAAAAAAGATTGCTCGGCGAGGAAAATGCACAATTTACCAAAGAACGCGATGAATTGAAGGGCAAAGAGGCTGTTATTGTCGAGTTTTTGAAGGATATAAATATAAAACGTCAGCATTATTCTGCAATCGGAATCGATATAATTGCGGAAAAAACAAGCAAAGAAAATGAACTAAAAATTCGTCAACAAAGTCTTGTAAATCAAGAAAATGTGTTGACAGCAAAGAATACTGACATCACTGCAAAATATGATTCACTGCGAAAAGAAGCAGACAATCAACTTAAAGAGTATGAATTGCAAATCAAAAAACAAATAAATGATTTAACACTCATTCATACTGAAAATGTTGGGCGTTTTCAAACTGAATATGACGGAAAACAAGAGGATATTAGGGCAAAACATCAACAGAAACTTGACGAAATTCAAGAAAATGCCAATCAAACAGAGCGTGAAAGGACGGACCTTTTGTTGAGAAAACAGAAGGTTTCGCAGTTGAATCCTTTTGCCGACGAGATGAGTGAACTGAACAAAAAATTGACTGACCTTAACAATTTGAAAATAAAGCAAGAAAAAGAATCGGCTAAAATTCAAAGTGAAATTGACCGTATTGAGCATCAAGTGGAGTTAAGCCGTAAGGATTTGGAAGCCGCTTGCGAAAAGGAAATCCAACAAATTGAAAATAAAATAAATACATTAGAAACTGATATAAAAAAATGCGACGAGTTGATTCTTCGTCAGAAAGGTTCGTTGATTGAATGGCTTGGCGAAAATGCAACCGGTTGGGAAGCCAATATCGGAAAGATTTTGGACGAAGAATCGGTGTTGTACAATACGGCATTAAATCCTCAATTCGGTGAAGATAACGGTACGATTTTCGGAGTTAAGATTGATGTTGAAAATATTGAAAAAGAGATCAGAACCCCTGAAAAAATCAAATTTGAAATCTCGGAACTACAACAACAAATCGCTGACCTCAATAATAAAATTGCAGGACGCAAACAGCAGTTGGAAGATGACTTCAAAGAGCAAAACCATAAGTCAGCCTCTCAACTTAAAGATTTGAGAATGAAGAAAATAAACATTGATGCCGAGTGCAATCAAATTCCTGAGCGGATAATAAGCACTCAAAAAGATTTGACGGAATTTGAGGATAAACTCAAAGAGTTCAGAGATAAAGAATTGGAAGAAATAACCATTTCGTTAGGTAAGATTGATACTGAATTGGAAAATCTTCGCAGAGAAAAAAAAGCACTCACTGCGAAATATAAGACCGACACTGAGAATTTGAAAAAGATTTTTGAAAATAAAAAAAGCGATTCTATAAAAGAGCGTGATTCAAAGGAAGTTATGCTCAAAAAACAACTCAAAGACAAACAAGAGGAAACAGACCGCCGTAAAAATGAATTGACTGCCCTGATGGATGCGGAATTGAAAGGTTTGGGTGTTGACACCGAGCAACTTTCTAAGATTCGTTCTCAATTAGCGAAAGTGGAGGCTGACTTGCAGTATATTGAAACCAACAGGACAGAATTTATTTCGTGGCAAAACGATACTCGGGATTTTTTTTCTAAGGAACAGTCAAAAAAAGACGAAAAAGAACAGATTAGTCAATTAATTGACGACCTTCAAGACAAGTTCGATAAGAGAAAAGAAAAATTTACCAATGAGATTGATCATTTAAGTGTTGAAATCCGTGAATTGCAAGATGTACAAAAAACACTAAATGAGGCAATAAAGGATGTCGAGTCTTTTGTTGTCAATCAGTCGTGTCCGTCAGAACTGTCGGATGCTGAACCGATTGAAACAAGTGAAAAACTTGCAGCAATTTTGAACAATTTGCGCGACGGAATCAACACCCGTCAGGGTAAAATGGAAGAGTTTAAAAAGGCTGTAACTACTTTTAAAACCAATTTTTCGGCGCAAAACACTTTCCATTTCCGTACTGATTTCAACACAGACACTGATTATATGGAGTTTGCCGCTGAACTCAACGATTTTGTCAGCAACAAAAAAATTGAGGAATACCGTGGACGCACAAGTCGTCAGTATGCAACTATCATTCAGCGTATTGCAAAGGAAGTTGGCGATTTGGAAGAACACAATTCTGACATCAAAGATACCATCAACGACATTAACCGTGATTTTCGAGACAATAATTTTGCCGGTGTCATCAAGAAAATCGAACTAAGGACAGTGGAAAGCGACGACCGTTTGATGCAGCAACTTCTTAACATAAAACGTTTTTGCGACGAAAATAATTTGTCTGTCGGAGAATTGAACCTGTTTTCCGATCAAGATACCGTGGAGCGTACCAACAAAAGGGCTGTTGATTTGCTTATGAGATTGGTGGAAATGATGGACGCCGAGCAAAAACGCGACAAAATAACGCTTTCAGACTCGTTCAAATTAGAATTCAAAGTCAAAGAAAACGACAATGAAACCAATTGGACGGACAAACTTACTAATGTCGGTTCTGACGGTACGGATATTTTGGTGAAAGCGATGGTCAACATTATGTTAATCAACGTTTTCAAACGTAAAATATCCCGCAAGTTCGGCGACTTCAAGTTGCATTGTATGATGGATGAAATAGGCAAACTTCACCCCGACAATGTAGAAGGCATTTTGCAATTTGCCAATGTGCGCAACATCAATCTAATCAACAGTTCCCCAACTACTTACAATGCCCAAGCCTATAAATATACATATTCGTTGAGCAAGGACAGCAACAGCAATACAATTGTTAAAACTTTATTGACAATAAGATGATACTAACGGCTGCACTTATAGAAAAACTGATATGCCTATCAAATGGCGAAATATTGCCGTCGGGCAAATTAAAAGGCGAATGTTTTGAACAAATGCGCTCGGACGGTATATTGTTGCCGGTAACGCACGGCAGTCGCAAAAGTTTCAGAGTTGCTGATGTTAGTTCGTTTCGCGATTATTTAGAAAGTAAATTTGACATTCGCGATTTAGAAAGTACACTGGATCTGTTGCTACAAGAATCCTCAGGCAGAGCGGAGCAAGTTAGTGTAACGGGCAATTCCAAATTTCAGAAACAACGCTCTTTTTATGGATTCCTTGTTAATAGTTGCGAGCCGATTATCGCCACTCTTAACGGCGAAAACATAACGATTTTTCCGCCTGACGGAAGTTTCTTTTTTGTTGCAGATTATGAACAATTTAGCATACCTGATGACATTGTGGTTGTCGGCATCGAAAACTGTGAGAATTTTCGTCATATAAAACAACAATTGTATCTGTTTGACCAACAACTAAATAGAGGAAATAGACTTTTATTTGTGTCCCGCTATCCGCAAAACGGAGATTTGGTTCGTTGGTTATCTCTCATACCAAACCCATACATTCATTTTGGCGACCTTGATTTGGCGGGTGTTGCCATCTTCCAAAATGAGTTTCAGCAATATTTGGGAAACCGTGCAACGTTTTTAATACCAAACGATTACGAACTTCGCATTTCAAATGGTAGCACAATTCGTTACAACGACCAATTTGCAAAATACGGCAAAATCACTTCTGATAATCTGCAACTATCAGAGTTGATAGCCGCAATTCACCGATACCATCGGGGATACGATCAAGAAGGATTTATAAAATACACTAAATGACCCACAATTATATAAAAGGTGTCATACCTTTGTAAAGATTAATTCCGATAACTTAGCGGAATCGCCTAAAAAATCACACATTCCGCTAAGTTATCCGCGATAGCATAGCGGAATCTGCAAAAAAAATACACATTCCGCTATGTTTTCTAAAATTTTCCCTTCCCTCTGTAATTATTTTGCCATCATATTGTCTATAAGCAACCCTTCAATCATTTTTGGCAAATATTTTTTTTTCAAAAAAATTAAAAATCCCAAAAATGCAGATAATGCCAATCGTATACGCCAATAAATCAATCCATAAAAAACCTTGACCAAGCATAATATGCCCTATAAATGTCTTGCGGAACTCTACAAGAAACGGCCAAGTTATCAACTGCGAAAATTCCACTAGATAAGAACTTATCAAACTGACAATTGCGACTGTTGTCAGTTCTTTTTTATACAGAATAATACGCCAAATACAGAATACCATCATTGCCCAAAGAGCATCGCCGGTTTCGCTTGGAATGGAGTTTAATTGTCTTGAAAATAAACCCAAAGGTATCAAAACTGCAATTCCGATTAAAGATATTATGATATTGCGTTTCATTTTGCCGTTGTTATTATAAATTTATCTGCAAATGTAGAATTTTTTTCCCTTTCCTCTGTAATATTTTCTTCAATCTATTGTCTATAAGCAAAAACAATTAAAATTTTTAGACAATGAAACACATAATTTTCGCATTATTCTTGTTGCTGACATCGGCGGTGTCGGCTCAGGACAAAATGCCCGACGAAATCAGAAACTACGCCAAATACATCATCGACAACGGTCAAAGCCTTGAACAAGAGGAGTTTTCGATGGATACAGCAATCATTCAAGGCAAAATCTACAACTTAAAACCTGACGAGTATGACGCTGCCGACAGAATTAATGTGATTACTTACAATCCGTTTAGTGGCGAACCGGAAAGTTACATCAGCAAGATTACACCCGACGGCAGTTTTGAAATCCAAGTGCCGATGGCAGTCAAGTATCAGATAGTGTACTTGATATTTGACCCTAAAATTTGGAGTAACTTGGTTGTAACAGCAGGCAAAACCGTTTCGGTGTATTTTGATATGAAGGAAAAGATGAAAGCAAGTTCCGGAGGTCGCACTCCAAAACTAACACCCTATTATTCAGGCGAAAACGTGGATTTAAATTATGCACTTAGCAAATATGGTTTCTTCCTAGAAAAATATTTGGATACCGTTATATACAATCGCAAGGCAATATCCGATATTGTTAAATTTTCGGCAGATGAGTATAAGGATTATGTGTTGGGATTTCACAATAAGTACATCCAAATGATTGACACAATGAATATTACCAAACGTGCCAAAGAATTATGGAGAATCTCAATTACCAATAATTCTGCACTAATGCTTATTGATATAGAAACAATTAAAGGTCAATGTTACAGAGCCATTTACGAGACTCCGTATGGCGAACCTTTACCCGAAGACAGAAAACCTGTTTTGGACGCGAAGTATTTCGACTTTATACAAAAGTTTAATCTTAACGACATTCAGATGCTCTACGCAGACAGATTCGGTGACCATTACCGCAGGTTTAGTAGATATTACAAAAATAAATTTGGCACAAAAGACTTGAACCGCAAAGAAATGGACGGCATCATTGCTCAGTTGTACAACAATCTCGCCAAAAACGACACTATTACAGCCAAGGAGAAAAAGGTAGCATCGTCTATTGCAAAAAAATACAGAACTTCCAATCAGTCAAGGACAACAGCGGAGAAGGCTTTTGTAGAAAAATACGGACACCATATTAACGAACAATTCAAAGCCGATATGACCGAAAACCGCAACCGCGAAGGCGAAGCGTTCTTAAACGAGGTTCTCGGCACGGGCGAAAGTTATTTCAGGGATTTTATGAAACTCCAAAAATATTGCGGCGAAATCAGCGAAAGGAAACTTGTGGACGAAAGCGCGATAAAGGAGATAGAACAGATGCGGTTCAAGTTTTACGCCGACTATGTAAAAATGCGCAATGCCGTCAATGCCAATTTGATAGCCCAAGAAATCAACAGCGGCAACTACTTCATCCACAAGGCAGGCGAAAGCCAAGGCGACTCGTTGTTGACAGAAATGCTGCAAGATTTCAAAGGCAAAGTGGTGATGATAGATTTTTGGAATACTTGGTGTGTTCCTTGTCGCAATGCCATTAAGGCTATGAAACCGATGGAAGAAGAATACAAAGGCAAAGACGTTGTGTTCCTATTTATTGCCAACGAATCTTCAAACCTAAATGAATGGGAGGAAATCGCACCAACAATCAAGGGGCATCATTACCGTCTTCCTGTAAATCAGTGCAACACTCTCACCGACAAATGGGGATTTTCTGCCATTCCCTCGTATGTAATCATAGGCAAAGACGGCAAGACAAAGGATTTCCACACGGGATTCAAGGGCGTGGAGTATTACAAGGCGAAGATTGAGGAGTTGCTTAAATAATCTCCTTCACGATAACTTAGCGGAATCGCCTAAAAAAATCACACATTCCGCTAAGTTATCTGCGATAGCATAGCGGAATCTGCAAAAAAAATGCACATTCCGCTATGTTATCTAAAAAATATCGTTATATTTGCAGAAAAATTAACGGTATGGACAACACAGAAATTATAGGCAGAGAGGCTGAGCGTCAACTACTTGAACGCACTTACAATTCGGGTGCAAACGAGTTTGTGGTAGTATATGGCAGAAGGCGCGTGGGAAAATCGTTCCTCATCAACAAATATTTTGAGGGAATGTTTGATTTTTATATGACGGGACTGTACCAAAAGCCCAAGAATTTTTTGTTGTCAACATTCGCAGTCGCGCTTGAAGAGTATTCAGGCAAAAGCCGTCCTGTACCGAAAAATTGGATGACGGCAATGCAGCAACTCAAAGAGTACCTCGCTTCGTTGTCTAACAAAAGGCGCGTCTTGGTTTTCATTGACGAAATGCCGTGGCTCGACACTCCCAAATCCGATTTTTATGCTGCCTTCGAGTGGTTTTGGAACGGATGGGCTGCCAATCAAAAAAACATAATGATGGTGGTTTGCGGCTCGGCTACGTCGTGGATAGTGGAAAAAATACTCAGCAACAAGGGCGGATTTTTCAACCGCGCCACTGTGAGAATAGCCCTCAAACCGTTTACTCTCCACGAAACCGAACTTTATTTGAAGTCAAACGGCGTTGATTTTTCGCGCCGCGACATTGCCGAGTGTTATATGACGATGGGCGGCATACCGTTTTATCTGAAACAAATTTCGCCCACACTAAGTTTCAACGCCAATATCGACAGGATGTTTTTCGGTGCAAGTCCGTTGCTCGACGGCGAGTTTAAGGCGTTGTTCAATACATTGTTCAAAAATTCCGAACCATATATGAGGGTTGTGGAGGCGTTGTCATCAAAAAATATGGGACTTACACGCAAGGAGGCTCTCGCCGCCACCAAAATGACTGACAATGGAACTTTTACAAAACTTTTGGACGACCTTTGCACTTCGGGAATCGTAACCACTTACAACTATTTTGGCGCAGAAAAGAAAGACACGGTATATCAACTCTGCGACTTCTACACGCTGTTTTATTTCCGTTTTATCAAAGGGCGCAGCGGCAGAGACGAACATTTTTGGACCTTGACCATCGACAATCCTATGCGGCGAGCGTGGGCAGGATACACATTTGAACTCCTTTGCAAATGCCACATCGCGCAACTGCGCAAGGCGATAGGAATCAGCGACGTACTTACCGAATGTTCGGTGTGGTTTCACAAAGAAAACGGGAGTCGTGGCTGCCAAATCGACCTTGTAATTATGCGCCGCGACAGTGTAATCAATATCTGCGAAATGAAATTCTGTGCCGACGAATATGTAATTGATGCCAACGACGAGGCCAATTTTCGCAACAAGATTGAAACCTTTCGCCGTGTCACGGGTACAAAAAGTTCATTGTATTTTACAATGATAACAACATACGGTATTAAGAGCAATGCACACAGCGGAATAGTTCAAAAAAATATCGTGCTTGATGATTTGTATAATTAAACTCTTGGTGTGATATTTGTACCGAAAACCTTCGATGATACTTTTAGTTGACATAATGGAAGATGAGGCTGACTGGATGGACGGTCTGCGCAATTGGGCACAAGAGAATATCGACTTGCTTTTGGGCTCGGTTGCGGTGTCGGTTTTGCTTGTAATCGCCTTGGTTATAGCAATATACAAAATCATCAAAATAAGACGGAAGTCGGAATCCAAACTCGCTGAAAAAAATCTTGAAATCCGCGAGGCAAACCAAAAAATGTTGGCAAGTATCAACTATGCAAGCCGTATTCAAGGGGCTGTGATATCGTCGATTGTTGACGTAAAGGCAATATTCCCCGAAAACTTTGTGCTCTACCGTCCGCGCGATATTGTGGGCGGCGACTATTACCGTGCCATCCGCTGCGGAAAATATTCAGTGATGATTACCGCCGACTGCACAGGTCACGGCATTCCCGGCGCACTGCTTTCGATGCTCGGCATTTCGGCTCTGAGGGAATATATGGTAACTGAATACGATGCCGAAAACCCTGGCACTGTGCTCGATAGAATGAGAGATTTTATAAAATCCACCCTCGTGGCAAAAGGCGGCGGATCGCTCGACGACGGTATGGATATGACCATCTGTTCGTTCGATTTTGAAAAAATGGAAATCCGTTACGCCATAGCCAACCAAACTGCGCTGATTGTCAGGGGCAAAGAAGCCATTAAACTAAAAGGCGACTCAATGCCGGTGGGCAACTTTCTGCGAGCAAAGGAGCATTTTCAAACCCAAACCGTAAAAATCGAAAAGGGCGATATGGTGTATATGTTTTCCGATGGGCTTCAAGACCAACTTGGCGGTAAAAACCAGAAGAAATTTCTGCTCAAAAACCTCACCGCCACCCTCATCGAAATACACAACGACCCTCTCAACGAACAGCGTGTGGCTCTCGAACAAGAAATCATCTCGTGGCGCGGCGGCATTTCGCAAATCGACGATATGACAATGGTGGGCATCAAGGTGTGATATTTTGCGGACATCCGAAAAATTCATATCTTTGCGCAGTTGAAATCTCATTATGAACAAAATATCATTTAAAACCCTTGGATGCCGTTTGAACCTTTACGAAACCGACGCTTTGGCTTCAAAGTTTCGCGAAAAGGGCTTTGTTACCGACGGCGATTTTGAAAATTCCGACGCCGAAATTTGCGTTATCAACACCTGCACCATCACCAACCAATCCGACAAAAAGAGCCGCGAATATATCAACCGCGCCATCCGCAAAGGTTCGCTCGTGATAGTAACAGGCTGTATGGCAGAGCAATACGCAAAAAAATATCTCGTCAACAATCCCAACGTTATTGTGGTAGACAACAAACACAAAAACCGCATTTTCGACATTGTGGAGGCGCATCTCGGCGGCGAATTTTCGGCTGTGGAGAGTTTTGAGGGCGATGTTTTTGGCTTTGAACCCGCCAAAGAGACATTCCACACACGCTCTATCGTAAAAATTCAAGACGGCTGCAACAATTTTTGTTCGTACTGCATAGTGCCTTACGTGCGCGGAAGGGCTGTGTCGCGTCCCGCTGAGGATATTATCGCAAACATCACCACCGAACTTGATTACGGTTTTAAAGAGATTGTGCTCACCGGCGT
>JAGCYI010000135.1 GCA_017960885.1 Bacteroidales bacterium | reverse complement strand
TGTCGTGCGTTTGCCTTCTGAGTTGGCAATTACTACTGGTTCGTTGCCTTCCATGACCGATACACATGAGTTTGTTGTACCTAAGTCGATTCCTATTATCTTTGACATTGTGTTTATGTTTTAATTTTCGTTTTTAATAATGAATTACGTTTACCCATTAATCAATCATTATGCCGTATTTGACCGTGTCAGTGTCGGTTTGTGTGTGTAATGTTCTGAATTATAATGGTTTAAATATTTTTTGACACATTTTGGCATACTGACACGGGCGGCAGAAAAAATAAAAAACGACTGAAATTTTGGCAGTTTTGGTGACATTATACTGACAGCGTGTGACATTGTGACATAATAATTATTTGTAGAGACGTGCCATGGCGCGTCTCTACGGGGCAAAAAATTGATTCATTTGTAAAAAAATGATGTTATTATATAAGGTGTAAAAAAAATCTTCAAAAAATAGAATAACTAATCGCCAAGGTTGCTATATTTGCGGTTGACTTCAAAAACTAGAAAACGATGGTTACATTCTGTATTGCGCTGCTCCTGCTTGTATTGGGCTATTTGCTTTACGGCAAAGTGGCGGAGCGCGTTATCAAGCCCGACAGCAAGGCGCAGACTCCTGCATACGCCAAAAACGACGGTGTGGACTATATCCCTATGCCCACGTGGAAAATATTTATGATCCAGTTTCTTAACATCGCCGGTCTCGGACCCATCTTTGGTGCTATACTAGGAGCGCAGTTTGGTCCTGCGGCGTATATTTGGATTGTTGTGGGCTGCATATTTATCGGCGCTTTTCACGACTACTTTTCGGGAATGATATCGCTTCGCGAAGGCGGTGCCAACTTGCCTGAGATTATCGGCAAATATCTTGGCAACACCACTAAAACGGTGATGAGAATTTTCTCTGTGGTTCTGCTCGTGCTGGTAGGAGTGGTGTTTGTAAGCCAACCGGCAGGTCTTCTCGACAAGATTACTCCCGACTGGATGAACAATACATTTTGGATAGTGGTTATTTTCGCCTACTATCTTGTGGCCACGCTTCTGCCCATCGACAAGGTGATTGGCAAGGTTTACCCGCTGTTTGCCTTCGCTCTTATTTTTATGGCTGTGGGCGTTTTGTTTATGATTTTCTGGAACGGAATAGAACTTCCCGAAATCACTGACGGATTGTCAAACTGCCATCCCAAAAAGGAGTCAACTCCGATTTTCCCGATAATGTGCATAACGATTGCCTGCGGTGCAATCTCAGGTTTTCACGCCACACAGAGCCCGCTTATGGCGCGATGTCTCAAAAACGAGAATCTCGGACGCAAGGTGTTTTACGGTGCAATGATTCTCGAAGGCATTATTGCTATGATTTGGGCAGCCGCCGCCATTTGGTATTATAAAGAAAAAGGATATGGCGAGTCGCAAGCCTCTATTGTCTATTTTATCACAGAGACATGGATGGGCAAGATCGGTAGCATACTGGCAATGTTGGGCGTTGTGTTTGCCCCGATAACAAGCGGCGACACAGCATTGCGTAGCGCAAGACTTATTCTTGCCGATTTTTTCAAAATGGATCAGAGCAAGATATCTAAACGTTTGATGATCAGCATACCCGTGTTTGTTGCCACCGCGCTTATCATTGTGTACAGCTTAAGCGATGCCGCCGGATTCAACATTATCTGGCGTTATTTCGGATGGAGCAACCAAGCTTTGAGCGTGTTCACCTTGTGGGCAATCACAGTTTATATGGTCATTACCAAAAAGCCGTGGATAATGGCATTTCTTCCTGCGCTGTTTATGACCCAGGTATGCGTTACATATCTGCTGCTTGCGCCCGAGTGCCTAAGCCTCGACCATACAATCAGCTACATCATTGGCGGAGTAGTAACTGTGGCGTTCGCCATCGGATTCTTTGTGTGGAAAAACAGAAGGAACGAAACAATTGAGAATTGACAATGGGCAATTGTCAATTCTTAATTATGCATTATGAATTATGCATTATAATATTTCTTCTTCATCTTGGCGGCAGATTTCTACTTTGAGGATAAAGTAGTCGGTGCCGTTTACGGGGATAAATAGGTATTCGAGTTTGCCGTCGGTTTTGCGGGCAATGTCGATAAGGCCGAGACCTGCGCCGCCACGGTCGGAAATAGTTCCTTCGCGCAGCTGCTTTTTGTACATGGCGTTGAGTTCTTCCTTGGTGGCGTTGTTAACACATTCGAGAGCAGAGGTTAGACGTTCGATATCGTTGCGGTTTACCTTGTTGGCGGTCATTATGTAGTAGATGCCGTCCTTTCGTCCGAGCATAAACAATCCGTTAACAAGGCTGAACTCGGTTTGAAACTCGGTGCTGTGCTTCTGCATATTCTGCAGAATCTCCACAAGCGAGTGATGCACACGTCGGCGTACCTGTTTCTGTTCGTTGGAGGTTTCCATCTCCTCCTCGTTCTTTTCGGTAAACATCTTTACCACCTGATGGGTGAACTGTCCGATGTATACCACAGATATACCGTTCTCTATCAACTCGTCGTAAAGGGCGAGCACGTTGTGCATAAAGTTTTTGTCGAGTTCCATCGAAGGAGTCTTAGCGCTCATAATCGTTGTGTTGTTATTTAAAAATTTCTGCAATGCAATTTATGAAAAAAATACATTGCTGTCAAGAGTTTTTTATAAAAAAATTAAAAAACTCAAAATAATTATGCAATAAACGTGCTAAAAGCGGCTCTCCAAAGAAAAATATTTTACTTTTCTTGTTTTTCAATCTTGTCGAGACTGTCTTTAAGGTCAACAATCATAGCGCGAATGTTCTTCAACGACTTGATTACCTCGAAGTTGGCGTCGCTCTTGTCTGAATTATTTTTCAAGTGAGTTTTTGCGCCTTCGAGAGTCATTCCGCGTTCCTTTACAAGGTGGTAGATCTTGTGGAAGTTCTCGATGTCTTTGGGAGTGAACAGACGGTTTCCCTTTGCGTTTTTCTGGGGTTTGATGATGTTAAATTCTTTTTCCCAATACCTTATTAGCGAGGTGTTTACGTCAAACATTTTGGCCACTTCGCCGATTGTGTAAAACAATTTGCCGTTTTTTTCAGTTTCTTCTATTTCCATGATTTTTCAGATTTTATAAATATTGTTAGTCGAGGCATAAGCCTCCGTTGTTTGCCATCATTTTTAGTTTGTGGTAAGTTTCGGGATTAGTATCCTCAAAAAAGAAGTCTATCGGGTTGATAGCCTTTCCTTTGTAGAGAATTTCGTAATGCAGGTGCGCAGTAAGCGACTTACCAGTGTTGCCCACGAAGCCGATAGTTTCGCCGCGTTTAATCTTCTTGCCGGTGCGCACCACATAGTCGCTGAGGTGCGAGTAGATGGTTTTGAAGCCGTTTTTGTGGTCGATAATCACCATCACGCCGTGGTCGCGTTTTTCACCGGCGTATTCCACAGTGCCGGCTGCAGTTGCGGTTACCACGGTGCCCTTTGGAGCGGCAAAGTCGATACCCTTGTGCACTTGGGGAGTCTTGTAAATGGGGTCGAGCTTTTTGCCGTAGCCGTAAGCGAGATATTTGAGGTCGGCATTGTCTAAGGGCATAGCCGAAGGGATATATTTTAAACTGTCGGTCTGCTTTTCAAGAATAGCTAACAGGTTGCTTACCGTGCTGTCCTCGTTGTGAAGCATAGTGGCAACGTTGTTGGTGGTTTCGGTATAGTGAGCGGCAATTTCACTTGCTCCGAGACTATCGTAGTTGTATTCGAGCGAATCGTCGTCGAGCGGAGGCACAGTGCTGAAAATAGCGCGGTAAATCTCGCGGTCGCGGTCTTGGAGGTCGCTCATTACAAATGTAGTCTGCTTGTAACGCTCGTTGAGCTGGTCGTACACCTGGCGGAGCATTTCGTTTTCGCGTTCGGTTTTGCGCTGACCAGGGGTCTTGATGGTGTATGATATAGTGATAAAAACCACAAAGCCTATGCTCAGAGCGGCAAAGAGCTGAGTGATTATAGATATTATAATTTTTTTGCCTTTTTTCTTGTCCGTTTCCTCAAAAGAGAGCGAATCGGGGTCGAATGTGTATTTATCGTCTGACATAATAAAACAAATAATTTGTCTACGGTGCAAATTTAGTCGATATTTTTGATTTAATTTAAAAAAAAAGCAAAAAAAATAACAAATATAAAATGCAGATTATCAAGCAATTAATATAATATTAGAAAAAAGTTACAAATAAAAGCGTAAAAAAAGTATACGTCGACGTTTTTTTTTCGTATCTTTAACGGGAAAAAAAGAAATGCCTTTAGAGGGTATTTTGGCATAAAAAATGCAAACTATTTTACATATAACCACAATTGGCAAATATGGATATTAAGTTAAAAATCAACGATGTAAAGAACCACAGGTGCGAGTACGACATCATTGGCGAGATTTCTGTGCAGAATGTGCAAGCCATAATGGATGAGTTTTCCAAAACACTTCCCGACTGTACAGATCTAACAATCAACCTAAAAAAGACCGATGGATTTGACACAGCGGCGTTTCAGATGTTCTATTCGGTAAAAAACAGTTTTGTACGCGACAAAAAACAACTTAAAGTTACCTGCGAACTCAACGACGAGACAAAATTGCTGCTCTCTCACTGCGGCGTTGACGATCTTGCGTCGGTTCTTAGCATTCCTACAACCGTATAATTTTGTTTTCAAACTACAGATATTCAAATTAGTAAATAAAAATTAATAACTTATATAAATGGCAAAAACAATACTGATAGTAGACGATTCTGAAAGTATTAGAGAAGTCGTCAACTTTACATTGCAGAATGCAGGCTTCGAGGTGTTTGCTGCAGGCAACGGTATCGAGGCGCAACAGTACTTGGACGGCAGAAACATCGACCTGGTGATCACCGACCTCCACATGCCCGAAATGGACGGTATAGACCTTATCAAGTATATCCGTGCCACTTCGAACTACAACCGTGTGCCGATTCTGTTCCTAACCACAGAGTCGCAGTTGGCTAAGAAGATTGAGGCTAAGGACGCAGGAGCTACAGGATGGATTATTAAGCCGTTCGTACCCGCAAAACTGCTCGCCGCAATAAGCAAGGTTATAAGGTAGCGGCATCACTTATCACACCTTATATATTATAATAATAACCCGAACAGTATTCGACAGATGGACAACTTTCAGAGCAAATTTTTAGAAGAGGCGGGCGACCTTATCAACCAGCTCGAACAAGCCCTGCTTACGCTTGAGCAAGACACCCAGAATCCTGAACTTGTTGACTCGATTTTCAGGATCATGCACTCGCTCAAAGGTGGTGGCGGTATGTTCGGGTTCGAAAACATCTCCAACTACACCCACAAGATGGAGAATATGTACGACCTCGTTAGGCAGAAAAAACTGAAAGTAACTCGGGAGATGCTCGACGTTACATTTGAATCTGCCGACCACATCACCAGCATGCTCAACGACGACGGCTCTAAAGCTGCCGAAATCGCTGCTAACGAGGCTATCCTCAACAAACGTATCGATGCTATCCTCAACGGTGATGCAGAAGAGGAGTTGCCTGCTGTTGCTGTCGCTGCCAACGAGCAAGTAGCTGACGGAGTGCATACTTTTTACATCAAGGTGAAACCGTACGAGAGAATTCAGCAAAACGGCACTAACCCGTTCTTCCTTATCGACGAACTCTCCGGGCTCGGTAAAAACAAGGTCAACATTTTCTACTCCAGCATTCCCGACTTCGAAAACTTTGTGTTTGACGAAACATACATCTGGTGGGAGATGATTCTCGCTACCGACAAGGGCGAGGATGCTATCAGAGATGTGTTCATTTTTGTTGAAGACGACTGCGAGGTTAACATTCAGAAGATTGCGGATGCCGACATCTTCCCAATGGAAGGTATTGATCCTCTGTTGGTTTGCCGTCACGACTTCCCATTCGACCTCGATAAAATCAAATCGCTCGCACAAGCCATTACCGCTCTCGAAAAGGCAAAACAAGAGCAAGCCGCCAAAGAGACCGACGCCGGCGACGAGCACATTAAGAAATTTACTAAAGAATCATCTATTTCGGGCATACGTGTAGCGTCTGAAAAAATCGACCAGCTTATGAACCTCGTGAGCGAGCTAATAACCACTCAGGCAGGTCTCAACCTTTATGCCGACAACCATAAGGACAACGAACTTACACGTATTACCGAAAGTCTTGAAAACATAAGCCGCCAATTGCGCGACACCGCATTCAGCATAACCCTTATACCCATCGACTACCTTGTGGTGCGTTTCCGCCGCTTAGTGCGCGACCTATCCCGCGAGGTGGGCAAAGAGATAGAGTTCGACGCCCGTGGCGCCGAGACCGAACTCGACAAAACCCTTATCGAAGGCATCTCGGAACCATTGATGCACATTCTCCGCAACAGCATCGACCACGGTATCGAAACCGCCGAAGAGCGCACCGCCAAAGGCAAACCTGCACAAGGCAAAATTATCTTGCAGGCATATTACAGCGGCAGCCAGGTAGTTATAGCCGTTACCGACGACGGCAGAGGAATGAACCTTGAAAAAATCCGCAACAAAGCCCTTGACCGAGGACTCATCAATGCCGACGAGCAACTCTCCGAAAAAGAGATTCTCGACCTTATATTCCTTCCCGGATTCTCCACATCCGAAAAAGTTACCAACATCAGCGGACGCGGCGTGGGAATGGACGTGGTAAAACGCAAAATATCAGATATCCGAGGCACAGTATCGGTATCTACCGAAAAAGACGAGGGTACCACCATCACCATCAAACTCCCTCTTACACTGAGCATTATCGACGGTATGTTGGTACGTATCGCAAACACCGACTACATAATTCCGCTTTCGGTAATCGACACAATCTTTGCCGTGGAGCACACCAAGATAGAAAAATCGTTCAACAACATAATAAATATAGAAGGTGTTCAGTATCCCTTCTACTACCTGCGCGACGAGTTCGGCATCGAAGGCGAGAAACCCGAGCGCGAGGAAATAATTATGGTAAAGTACGACGACAAAAAGATAGGCATAGTAGTAGACCACATCACAGGCGAGTATCAGGCGGTATTGAAACCGCTTGGCAAACTATACCGTCAGGAAGACGTGTTCTCAGGAGCGTCAATCCTCGGCGACGGCACTGTGGCGCTCGTGCTCGACACTCACAAAGTAATAAACCAGTTTACAAAATATAACGACAACTAACGATAAAACACATATAGCTTATGGATCAGGAAATAGACTCTTTCATATCGTTCAAACTCGGCGAAGAGTATTTTGCCATCAGCGTATCGCAGGTGCTCAACATACTCCAGCTCGTGCAGATAACCAAGGTTCCCACCGCCCCAGACTATATGAAGGGCGTTATCAATCTTCGCGGAACAGTGCTGCCGATTATCGACATACGCATGAAGTTCGGCATGGATCCGATTCAGTACCAGCGCGACACCGTGATTCTTGTGCTCAACGTAGTAATTGAGAACGAGAAAGTTGACGCCGGCATACTCGTTGATTCCGTTAAGGAAGTATTTGAAATAAAGAAAGATGAGATTATGCCGCCTCCTGGTATCGGCTCTAAATACAAGTCGAAATTTATAGAAGGAATCTACAAAATGTCAGACGAGCGCTTTGTTATGCTCTTAGACATCGACAAGATATTCTCTTCAGACGAAGTAGTAATGTTAAAAGAAACATTAGACAGCGAAGAATCTTCTAACGCAAAGGAAATTGAATAGCCGCATGCAGCAGATAACGACCTCCTCATATTACGATGCCAGATTATCGAGCAAAGATTTTGCAAGGCTCAGCGACTTTATATATAGTCGTTACGGCATAAAGATGCCAGAAGCCAAGCACATAATGCTTCAAAGCCGTCTTCAAAAAAGGCTGAGAGCATTGCAGATACCCGATTTTTCGCAGTACGTAGACTTTGTGTTCTCGCCTGCGGGTGTCGACGAAATTGTTCATATGATGGACGTGGTTTCGACCAACAAAACCGACTTTTTCAGAGAGGCACAACATTTCGATTTCCTAACACAGACAGTGCTGCCCGAAATTTACGAAAAAGAGCGCCAGCCTATGATCAAAGTGTGGAGCGCGGGATGCTCGTCGGGCGAAGAACCTTACACCCTCGCAATGGTGATTTCTGAATATATTTCAAAACACCGCGGATGCGACTTCTCTATACTTGGCAGCGACCTCAGCACAATAGTGCTCGAAAAAGCTGTTACAGCTATCTATCCTGAAGACCGAGTGGACATTATTCCCCTCGACCTGAAGAAAAAATACCTGCTACGAAGCAAAGACCGCACAAAACCCACCGTGAGAATTGTGCCGGAGCTTAGAGCCAGAACCTCTTTCATGCGTCTCAACTTTATGGACGAGGCGTACAATGCTCCTTCTAACTTCGATATCATTTTTTGCCGTAATGTGCTGATATATTTCGACAGACAGACTCAGGAAAAAGTTATAAACAAACTTTGTCGGCACCTTCGCCCGGGAGGGTATTTCTTCCTCGGACACTCAGAGTCGGTAACCGGCATCAACGTACCTTTGAAACAGATAATGCCTACAGTTTTTAAACTGAATAATTAATATTGTGAAAATGGATCAGAACGAATCTCTAATAACCGATGAAATCTTGCTCGAAGAGCTCAGCAAGAGAATAGAACGCTACAAAAGCGCTTTAGAAAACACCAGCTCATACAACAAGCAGCTGTTGGAACTCAACAAAAAGCTGTCTGAGTCGGAGGCTATGAAGAGCCATTTTATCTCTAACATCACCAACGAGATAATCAACCCCTTCGCCTCTATTCTCGGATTGGCAAAGAGCATAACCGAGTGCGCTGACGAAAGTCCTGAAAAAATGAAACGCATGGCGGCAATGATACACCGCGAGGCTTTCAACCTCGACTTCCAGTTCAAAAACATTTTTGCCGCAGCTGAAATAGAGGCGGGAGAAATCCAGCCTATCGTGTCGGTGGTAAACATCGACGAGATGCTCAACGGACTTATGCAGCAGTATTCGCGTGAGATAGCAATGCGCAAGCTCGAAGCAAGTCTCGAGAAAGAGAACGACGACGGCACGGTGCTGCTATTCAAAACCGACGGCGACAAGCTCACAGTGGTGCTCTCTAACCTTATCTGCAACGCCATCAACTTCAACCGTCAGGGCAAAAAACTGATAGTAAGATACGGACGCACGCCCGAAAACCAGCTGAAAATAAGCGTTATCGACGAAGGTCTCGGTATTTCCGAAGAAAACCGCAAGATAATATTCGACCGCTTCAAACGCTTGGACAACGGCATCAACTCTATAAACCGCGGCCACGGCCTCGGACTCTCTATCAACAAGGCATACATCGACCTTCTCGAAGGCAAGCTGCTTGTTGAGAGCAAAGAAAACGAAGGCTCGACATTTACTGTCGTGCTGCCCGAGTCGCAAGTTTCGAGCAATGATTATTCAGAAGAAGGAAACGAAGTATTTTTCGGCGACGAAGAGATATTCTAACACGCCACAAACATCAGACTATGACCAGACATTTTTTATATCCGTCAACGATGTTCGCATCAGCCCAGCCAGCCGAGGTTACCACCATACTCGGATCGTGCGTTGCTGTCTGCTTTTGGGACAGATACCTGGGCATTGGCGGAATCAACCATTACATGCTTCCTACGTGGAACGGCATGGAGCTCGCGTCGCCTAAATATGGCAATATCGCTATCGAGCGTTTGATCGAACGCTTGGAACAGCTTGGAGCTCAGAAAAAAAACTTGGTTGCTAAAGTTTTCGGAGGTGGCGAGGTGATTTCGGTATCGTCTGGAATCATGCACATCGGCGAAAGAAACGTTATGGTGGCGGAACAATTACTTGCAGAATTGGGTATTCCAATTATGAGCCGCAGCACTGGCGGTCACAACGGACGAAAGATTATTTACAATACGCATACAGGAGAGGTTCTCCAATGCTTTATTAAAAGTAATATGAACAAATAGATATGGCTTTTGAAAATAGGAAAATAAGAGTTTTGATCGTGGACGACTCGGCGGTAGTGCGTCAAACACTCTCGTCGATACTTGAAACCGACCCGCAGATAGAGATTATGGGCACGGCGTGCGACCCTTATATCGCTGCCAAGAAAATCCAGTCAGAAGTGCCCGATGTTATAACTCTCGATGTGGAAATGCCTCGTATGGACGGCCTCACATTCCTTCGAAAGATTATGGCGCAGCATCCAATACCTGTAGTCATCATTTCGAGTCTTACCGAAGAAGGCAGCCAGACTGCAATGAGGGCTCTCGAATACGGCGCGGTAGACGTGATTGCCAAGCCCAGAATGGACACTCAGAAGTTTATAGAAGAGTCGAGGATAAGGCTTTGCGAAGTAGTGAAAGCCGCAGCCCATGCCAGAATCCATTCGCGTATGGCGTCTACGTATGTAAAAGTGGAACCAAAACTCTCTGCCGACGCGGTAATATCAAAAACCGAAGGCTCTACAAGCATGATAAAAACCACCGACGTGGTGATATCAGTAGGCGCGTCTACAGGCGGAACAGAGGCTCTTAGAATTTTCCTCGAAGCCATGCCACCCGACTGTCCGGGTATAGTAATAGTTCAGCACATGCCCGAAAACTTCACCCGCTCTTTTGCCAACCGCCTCAACGAGATATGCCGTATTTCGGTCAAGGAAGCAGAAGATGGCGACAGCGTTGTAAGCGGACGTGCCTTGATAGCACCCGGCAACAAGCACACTCTACTCAAACGCAGCGGCGCTAAATACTTTGTAGAAGTAAAAGACGGCCCGCTGGTAAACCGTCACCGTCCCTCTGTGGATGTGTTGTTCCGCAGCACAGCTCGTTATGCTGGTGCAAACGCCGTAGGCATTATTATGACAGGAATGGGCGACGACGGCGCAAAAGGTCTCCTCGAAATGAAAGAGGCTGGTGCTAAAACCGCCGCTCAGGACGAACAGACATGCGTAGTTTACGGAATGCCAAAGGAAGCTGTAAAGCTCGGTGCTGCCGACAGAGTGCTTCCGTTAGAAAAACTTGCATCTTTTGCAATTTCTCCCTATTAAAATTTTGGTATTTGGTATTTAAGTTGTATTATTGCATAAAATTAGACAACGATAATTATAATTGAGATGAGCAATTGTAAAGTACTTATAGCCGACGATGTATTTGCAAACCAGTTTCTCTTGGCGTCTATGTTGGAGGAGCTTTCGGTAGGCTTTAAGACTGTGTCGAATGGAAAGGAAGTTCTCGACGAGCTTCCAAACGACAAATACGATATTATTTTTATGGACATAGAGATGCCTGTAATGAACGGTATTGAGGCAACAAAACAGATTAAGAACGACTTCCGATACAAAGAGATTCCGGTGATTGCTCTCACCGCTCACGATTTGGACGAGTTTCAAGGTCAGTTTACCGAAGCCCATTTCGACAGCATAGTAGAAAAACCATTCACAATTGACTCAATATCGCAAGTACTCGCAAAATTCAACTTTCAATAAAAAAGAATATGAAAACCGACACCCGACATAACGCAGCTTATTCATACGCTCTGATGGGATTCCTTATCGGATCCGGACTCGTGGCTATTATAGTCTTTCTTGGGCTTGTTTTTTCCAACAGTCCTGTTTCCTTTGATATGCTTGTAGTATTTTTCAAAGAAAATCCGTCAATGTGGGTAACGCTCTTGCTGCCGATTGCAATCGGTGGGTTCGGGTATTATATCGGTAACGAATTTTATCGAAAAACAAACGACCTCCGTCAGGATATCCACAACGAGCAACAGAAATCGCGTCAGATTTTCGACTTCGTAGAAAAAATTCGTCTCGGACAAACCGACGCAGATTACGAAATCCGCGAAGGCGACGAAATCGGCAAGGCTCTTATCAACCTCCGCGACGAGCTTAAGCGTAGCAAGGCTGAGGAGGACGCCCGTAAAAACGAGGACCAGCAGCGCCACTGGATCACTGAAGGTATCGCCAAGTTCGGTGCTATTCTTCGTGAAAACATCGGCGACCTCGAAAAACTTTCTAACGAGGTTATTATGAACCTTGTTAAATATGTCAACGCTCAGCAGGCAGGTTTCTTTATCCTTGTGGACAACAACGGTGAAAAATACTTCAACATGACCGCGTCGTACGCTTACGGACGTACCAAGTATCCCGACAAAAGAATCGAATGGGGCGAGGGTCTCGTGGGCGAGTGCGCAATTGAGAAAAAGACAATATTTGTTCCCGAAGCCGCAAGAGATTATGTAAAAATTACTTCGGGTCTCGGCAAGGCCAATCCGCGTACATTGGTTATTGTCCCACTGAAATTCAACGACGAAATTTACGGCGTGGTAGAGATTGCATCATTCATTGTCTACCAGCCATTTGAGATAGAGTTTATAGAGCGTGTGGCAGAGTCAATCGCCTCCACAATTTCAAACGTAAACATCAACCTCCGTACAGCACGACTACTTAAAGAGTCGCAGGAACAAGCGGAGATAATGGCACACCAGGAGGAGGAGATGCGCAAAAACATGGACGCACTCAAGCACATGCAGACCGAGGCTGCAAAACAGAGCGAACAGTTTGTAAGTTTCACCAACTCGGTAAACCACACCATGATACGTGCCGAGTATAGCGTAGAAGGATACCTCTTGTATGCCAACTCTAAATTCCTCAGCAAACTTGGATACGCATCTGCCACCGAAATCGAAGGCAAACATATCTCAATGTTTATCAGCGACAAAGACAAGGCTTGGTTCAACGAACTTTGGCAAAATCTTGCTATCGGCGGTAAGCACTTTGAGGGTGATATGAAACACGTTACCAAATCAGGCACTGATGTGTGGACTATGGCCACATACGTAAGCGTGCGCGACCACAACCGCCGTCCTGTAAAAATATTGTTCCTTGGTATTGATATCACCGACTCTAAAAAGCAGAGTCTCGACTACAAGGGTCAGATCGACGCCCTCAACCGTTCTACTATGAAGGCTGAGTATGCGCCCGACGGACGAGTTTTGGAAATGAACCACAAACTATCTGACGTACTGCAGTTTACTGCCGAAGAGCTCAGCAAACGCACCATATTCAACTTCCTTACCGCGTCAGACCTCGACGAGTTTAAGATTATTTGGAAAAACATTATCAACGGCGTGCCTTTCGAGGGTCGTCACAAATGGTTTACCAAGACAGGCGAGGAACGCTGGTTCCAAGGCACTTACACCGTTGTGCACGATATGTACGGCGAACCTGCCAAAATCGTATTCATCGGCAACGACATCACCGAGCAGATACGCATTGAGGACAAGAGCCGCGAGCAGACCGAACTTCTCCGCGAACAGGAACAAAAACTGCAGCAAAACAAAGTGGAACTCACCAAGAAACTCAAGGAGACCCGCGAGGAGATGAAGATGCAGTTCCGCGAAGTAGAGATAGTGAAAGAGCTGAACGACAAGACTCTCGAAGGTATGTTAGACGCTGTGGTAACTATCAACCAAGACAACAAGATAACATTCTTCAACCGTGCCGCCGAAGAACTTTGGGGCATACAGCGTGATGCTATCATTGGCAAAGATGTTTCGGCACTTTTGCCCACCGACTCTGTTACTGCCAACGAAAACTATCTTGGCAACTTCTTCAAGGCAAACGATACATCACTTGTGGCTCGTCGTACCGAGGTGTTTATCCTTGAAAAAGACGGCACTCGCACCAATGTGCTTGCAACTCTCTCCGAAGCCTCTACTGGTGAACGCTACACACTTACAGCATTTATCCAGAAGATTGAGGTTGAGTTGTTCTAATCAATTTGTTTTCCGTTAGTGTTTTTCTTAAAAATATTACTCTTTTTGTGCGTTATGTCACAAAAAATCACTATATTGTAAAGTGATAGAATGGTTATTTATTTTTATATAAAGAGCCATATATCAGCAAATTACATTATTTTTAATACTTTAAACACCTAATAGTATGGAAGCAATCTTTTGGTTAGTGCCAGCGGCATCGTTACTTGCGCTGACATTCGCTTTCATCTTCTTCAAGCAGATGATGAAAGAGGACGAGGGAACGGATCTGATGAAAAAAATTGCCTCGCACGTGCGCAAGGGCGCGATGGCTTATCTGAAACAGCAGTACAAGGTGGTAGGCATCGTGTTTGTGGTGCTGGCGGCTGTGTTTGCAGTGATGTCGTTTTTCGACTTGCAAAACGGCTGGGTATGGTTCGCATTCCTTACGGGCGGATTCTTCTCGGGTCTCGCCGGATTCTTTGGAATGAAAACTGCCACTTACGCCTCTGCACGTACAGCCAACGCTGCCCGTAAAAGTCTCAACAGCGGACTCAAGGTGGCATTCCGTTCGGGTGCGGTTATGGGTCTTGTGGTTGTGGGACTTGCACTTTTCGACGTGGCAGTATGGTTCTTGGTGCTCGACTACTTTATTCCTGAAGAGAATCACCTTATTATTATTACCACCACAATGCTGACATTCGGCATGGGAGCGTCTACACAGGCTCTGTTTGCACGTGTAGGTGGCGGTATCTACACCAAGGCTGCCGACGTGGGTGCCGACCTCGTGGGCAAGACCGAATACAATATTCCCGAAGACGACCCCCGCAACCCCGCCACCATCGCCGACAACGTGGGCGACAACGTGGGCGACGTAGCCGGTATGGGTGCCGACCTTTACGAATCGTATGCAGGCAGTATCCTGGCTACCATGGCGTTAGGTGCGTCGGCGTTTGCCACATCCGCTGTGGAAGGTATGCAGATAAAGGCGGTGCTTGCTCCGTCGATCATAGCCGCCGTGGGTGTGGTGCTGTCGATTATAGGTATTTTCTTGGTTAAGACAGGTGAAGACGCAGGAATGAAAAAACTTCTTGCCGCCCTCAGCCGTGGCACCAACACGAGCGCAGTACTTATTGCCGCTGCCACATTCTTGATTCTCTGGGGATTAGGCATCGACAACTGGATTGGAATATCATTTTCGGTAGTTTGCGGTTTGTTGGCTGGTGTAATTATCGGAAAATCAACCGAATACTATACCTCACAGACCTACCGTCCCACACAAAAAGTGGCTGAGAGCAGCGCTACTGGTCCTGCTACTGTTATAATTTCGGGTCTCGGTTTGGGTATGACCTCTACCGCTATTCCAGTGGTGACAGTTGGTTTGGCAATCATCATGGCGTTCCTTTGCGCCATCAATTTCGACATTCAGAACATTCTTACTCCGCACAACCTCAGCCTCGGACTTTACGGCATAGGCATAGCCGCTGTGGGAATGCTCTCTACGCTTGGCATCACTCTCGCCACCGACGCATACGGACCTATTGCCGACAATGCCGGTGGAAACGCCGAAATGAGCGGTCTCGAACCCGAAGTTCGCAAACGCACCGACGCTCTCGACGCACTTGGCAACACCACAGCCGCCACTGGCAAAGGTTTCGCCATCGGCAGCGCGGCACTCACCGCACTCGCGTTGCTTGCATCGTATGTGGAGGAAATCAAGATGGCTCTCATAAGGGTAGGAGAGGCCCTGCCCAACGGAGTGGCGGCTGCACAAGCCACACTCGTTGACTTTATGAACGCATACAACGTCAACCTTATGAACCCCATAGTGCTTGTGGGCGTGTTTATCGGCGCAATGATGGCGTTCCTGTTCTGCGGATTCACAATGAATGCCGTGGGACGTGCCGCTCAGAAGATGGTTGAGGAAGTACGCCGTCAGTTCTCGCAAATCAAGGGCATTCTTGAAGGCAAAGCCGATCCCGACTACGAGCGTTGTGTGGCTATATCTACCAAAGGCGCTCAGCACGAGATGCTTCTTCCTTCGCTTTTGGCAATAATTGTTCCTATAGCCGTGGGACTTTTCCTTGGTGTGGCAGGCGTGCTTGGTTTGCTCATTGGCGGATTGAGCTGCGGTTTTGTTCTCGCTGTGTTTATGGCAAATGCCGGCGGCGCATGGGACAACGCTAAGAAATACGTTGAGGAAGGCAACTTTGGAGGCAAAGGTTCCGACTGTCACAAAGCCACCGTTGTGGGCGACACCGTAGGCGACCCGTTTAAAGATACCTCTGGACCTTCGCTCAATATTCTTATCAAACTTATGTCGATGGTATCGGTAGTAATGGCAGGATTGACAGTAGCTTGCTCGCTGTTTTAGAGATTTCTAACCAATAGTATAAAATACGTTTCTGAGATATTCAGGAACGTATTTTTTTTATGGAATAATTTTCTTAAAAAATCTTAAATTTTTTTCACTTTTCCATTTCATTTTCCACTCATCGCTGCAACTATATAAGGGATTTTTTATTTATTTTTTTTAAATAACAACAATTAAAACAATTATTACAATGAAAAGAAAAAATTTTAAAACACATTCAGGAGGGGGTATGCATAGTCTTCTCCTTTCTTTTTTTGTAGCCATGGCAATGGTATTCTGCTCAGCTGGTGGGGCATGGGCGAAGAATGTTAAACCAGGGCATCCATATGCTGAATTTAACGCTTCAACGGGAACATTGTACTTTAAATGTAACAAATCGGACAGTGATGGTCCAACATATAGTTCTGGTAAAGTGTTTATGCTTTGGGATAATAAAGATGGTGGCACTGGTACAGATGATTACACCAAAAACAAAAAGTCTTTGAAAAACAAAATCACATCCATTGTATTTGATAAGTCTATGAAAGATTTTGATATAGAAGATTTCAACGCTAAAGAAAAAGACGGAAATGGAAACCCTGGCACTTTAAAGGTTAGAAATCTATTTAACGATCTTCCAAACCTTACAAGTATTGTTATGGGTGGCGTTGAATATGTAGACGTTGGACCACGCGTAGAAGAAAGACAGTATTGTTATTTTGACCTCAGCAATGTTACCAGTTTGGAAAGGTTGTTTGCTGGGTGTACATCTTTGAAGACGTTTAAGTATTTAACTGATTGTCTATCTAAGGCAAAAAAGATTACAACCGTTTCAAATATGTTTAACGGTTGCACTAGTCTCGAAGAGGTTGACCTTAGCACGTTGGATGTTTCTAAAGTTACTACATTCTCTTATATGTTTAATTCATGCTCAAAGTTGAAGAATATTATCGGTTTAGGAAGTTGGCAGAATTCAATAGCGACAACTCTGCACATGATGTTCTCTGGATGTGACAACCTTACTTATATTGATTTGCATGGATTTAACACATCTAATGTAACGTCTATGTATTCTATGTTTAGCATGTCTAGTACTACTCCAAAACTTAAAGCAATATATGTCGGTCCAAATTGGAGTACTAACAATGTTACATCCTCTGATTATATGTTTGAAAACAGTACAGGACTACGTAACTTTGTATCAAATAGTATTGATAAAACACATGCCAATACAGGCAGTAATGGATATCTAACGCTATTGTCAGTAACTGAAGCTAAGACCCCTTATGCTGTTTTAAGTGATGGATGCCTTAAATTTTATTACGATAATAAATACGGCACCAACGAAAACTATTTTATGATTATTGATGGAGCAGAAACACAAAGTTGGTTGGAAAAAAAGTCTGAGATTAAGACTGTGGATTTTTATAGTTTATGGCCATATAGTCCCACATCTTGCTATGGGTGGTTTAAAAACTGTACCGCTTTAACCAGTGTTTACTTTTTATACAGGTTGTATGATTATAAAACTAAAACAATGGCATATATGTTCTATGGGTGTTCTTCGCTAGATTATTTATATATGAACGAAGATTACGATTGCTGGGATTTGTCTGTTACTAATTCTGATTATATGTTTTATAATTGCAAACAATTTCAAGGTATAAAGTGCTGGGATAATTCATACTATAGTAATTTGTATATAAGATTAGGGTCTCAGTCTGGTTCTATGTCACATATGTTCGACGGATGCAGTTCATTATCATATATGCCTATTTATGGTTCGACTTTTAACGGTGCTACAGACTTAAGCTATATGTTCTCCAACTGTACACAGTTGAAAGGTATTCTCTCGATAAATATAGATAATACAGTAACTACTATGACCGGTATGTTTAAAGGCTGCACAGGGATTATAAGCGTATCTATCAACAAACTAACACCTACCTATTCCAAAACATCGTTTACATCGTCGCTTAATTGTAATTCGATGTTTGATGGTTGCAGTAAGTTATCAGCGGTCTACTATAACTGTTATGATGCCTCGCTGTCGAATTCAGCATCTATGTTTTCAGGCTGCACGTCGCTTTCTAGCATATATGTAAAATTGAATACTGCTGGCAATCCGAACACTCCACAATTAAAAGTTAGTAATGCTACTAATTCTAATAATATGTTCTATAACTGCCCCATATTATCAGGATATAGAGGCACAAAGGTTACTACCACAGATAAAACATACGCTTGCATAGACCAAGGCACATCCGCACCCGGATACTTTTCGCCATTTAATTCCAAAAAGGAGGAATATTATCCGACCCTATTGACGAATACACCATATTAGATGAAGTTTTTACATTTCCGACTCCATATCGTACCGACTATATTTTTATAGGTTGGACAGCCACCGGCGCAATAACCAAGTCTACGCCAAGCACAAGCCTCAAAGTTCCCCATGGCACTTGTGGTGATATTGAACTTACCGCATATTGGAAACTTGATATTTCAAAGGCTACCGTAACACTCTCCTCAGATACTTATACTGGCGAAATAATACCATTAATAGTAACGTTTAACGGTAAAACTCTTAAAGAGGGTACCGATTTTACGGCAGACAAAAAAGTACAAAACGTAGGCAACAACACCATTACTCTAACAGGTAAAGGCGATTACAGTTCTACAAAAACTGTATCGTTAAATGTAAATAAAGCCCCCATTACCTTAACCATTGCCAACAAAACCAAAGTTTACGGAGATCCCGACCCTGTGTTTACCTACACTCTTAATCCTAAACCTTTCGGCAGTGATAAAATCGAAGGCACACTTACCCGTAGCTCCGGCGAAAATGTAGGTACATACACCATTTCAAAACAATCTGGTTTTTCTCATTCAAACTATGTTGTTACTATTCAAGAAGGTACGTTTACAATTACTAAACAACCGCTCAACTCTATCAAAATTGTTTTAGAATCCGATGTGGTTGTAATCGAAAACGGCGACAATGCTGAGCCAACGGTAGCAGTATACAACGGCAATAATGAGATACCCCAAACGGAATACACTGTAACCTACACCAACAACGATGCTGCTGGAACGGGCAAGGTAACAGTTGCGCCTTCCGACAACAGCAACTACGCTTTTGATGCTATTGAAAAGGAGTTCGCTATCTACAATAGTGACGACGTATTTTCAATTACCTACAAGAATCAATCAGAAGAGACTGTAGGCGTTGTATACACACCCAAAAACGCCCCCACAACTATGCCACAGGGTCTTGTTAAGGGCTATACAGTAGAACATGTATACACCGACAAAGATTTTAACACTGAATATGATTTTGATGCCGATGTAACCTCAAATCTCACACTTTATGTTGAATTGCAGGTTAACTCACATACTATTACTTATAAAGTAGACGGTGAAGAATACAAAACTGTTTCCGCCGACTATGATGACGATATAACCATTGAACCTGCTCCTGATGATAAAGCTGGTTATAAATTCTCCGGCTGGAAAATTATCGGTTATAGCGCACTCCCCTCTAAAATGCCCGATAGCGACATTGAAGTTTACGGTAATTTTATACCAAACAAGCATACCTTTACGCTCTCTTACACCGACCCCAGTGGCGAAGCAAAAACCAAAACCGAAACTGTAGATGTAGGTACAAATCTTTCGACCATCCTGCCCAAGTATACCGGCTATGTGTTTGTGCCCTCTGGAAATATGCCGACCACAATGCCCGATGAAGATGTTACTATAAATGGCGTATACGAACTTGGTAAATATACTCTTACCTATATGCTTAACGATGAGGTATATAAAAAGCAAACTGAAGTGGTATATGGCACAAAAATCACTGCTCTTGCTGCTCCAAAAGCTAAAACCGGACATACTTTCTCAGGTTGGGAAGGCGAGCCTAAAACTATGCCCGATCACGATGTAGTGGTGCGTGGTTCTCTTAATGCCAACGAACACACTATTACTTATATGATTGACGGCGAGGTTTATAAAACTGTGAAAGTTTCGTATGGTTCTTCTATTAGTACTCCCTCTAAACCTTATAAATCAGGATATACATTCTCAGGTTGGAGCGAGATACCCGAAACTATGCCCGATAAAGATTTAATAATTACAGGGTCGTATACCAAAAACGGCAAAACCCCAGTTTCTGCACTTCCCGAAACTGCAGATGCCGCCAAAGTATGGAGCTACAATGGTACTATCTACATCGAAACTCGCCCCGACACCAAATACACAATCACCGACATCAATGGTCGCATTTTAACAACTTCAACAACAAAATCAACTCACGACGAAATCAATATTAATCAATCAGGTATTTTGATTGTAATAATTGGTAACCAAACATTTAAGGTTATGAATTAATAGATGATTTCTCAATAAAAACAAAACGTCCGAAGAGAGGTCTTCGGGCGTTTTTTTATTCCTTCACCACCGGCATATTTCCTTTTATTTCCACCCCAACAGCCTTTGCCGAAAGGGAATCTTTTGAAAAGGTGACAACTGCCATTTGGGCTTTGCGACCTTCGGGTTTGGATTGGTCAAAAACAAAATTGCCAAGACTATAAAACACTGGCACTTTGCCGATGGTGTCCATTGGTTGTATCACGTGGGGATGATGACCAATAATCAAATCGGCTCCGGCTGACACCAATTCGGCAGCGGCGTAACGCTGCGTAAGCGATGGCGTGGAGATAAATTCTGTGCCCCAATGAAGGATTACAACTACGTAATAATCAGGTCTTTGTGTTTTAAATGTTCGGATTTCTTTGGCAAGGGTAGAACAGTCTGCTTGGTTGATGTCGGGAGTGTTTTCGAGGTTTTGCCAATTTTCTACACGCAGGGGACAGGAATTGAAGAGGGCGATATGGATGTTGTTTTGATTAATATAGGTAGGTACGATGCGCTCTTCTCTAGTATAACCAAAGCCCACGGTTGATATTCCCACAGATTTGAGATTGCGGACGGTGCTTTGCAATCCGGCACGGCCTTGATCCATAGTGTGATTGTTGGCAAGGGCGCAATGAGTTACACCGGCTTGCTTGAGACCTTCGGCGCATTTGGAATCGGCTCGGAAAATATACTTTTTGTTTACGGGCGAGGCGGTGTCGGTAATGGGACACTCAAGGTTTATTACCACATAATCGGCATTATAAAAATGGTGTGAAACACCTTTAAAAAGGTCTTTCACACCGTTTTTTTCTATTGTTGGCCGTACCCCGCGGTCGAGTAGCACATCGCCGGTAAAGACGATTGTTACGCTGCCGTTGTTTGTTCCGCCGCCGCAGGATAACAAAAATATGGATAATATTGCTAATATCAGATATTTGCGGGACATAAAATTTAATCATTAGTAGAGACGTGCCATGGCGCGTCTCTACAACAGATATACAATTAACAACCCGAACTATAAAGGAACGTTTGGTTGATTTCGGTTTGTCCGTCCTTCATAAGAGGTTTAAACCAAGCGGGCTGCGGAGGCTCTTTTTTGTCGTCGAGCATCTTCTGCCATTGTTCGTCGGTGAGACGGTCGCCCAAAGGACGTACAAATTCGTAGTAACTAAATGTTGCTCCGCGAGTAACGTATATCTTGCCGTTGATTTGCACAAGGGCGTAAATCACGTTGGGATTGCCTGTTGCCTCGTAGAGAATGCCGTTTTTGCTACATCCCTCCACATTGCGGGTAAACACGTCGCAAACCACTGCCACACGCTTGTCGGCGCCTTTTACAAAGCCCCAAGTGTCAGGAGTTTCGGCATCGGGATTGAGCACCGAAAGTGTAAAGTATTCCATACTGCTGCCCATTACGCGGATGGTGTTGAAATCTTCGGAAGTGAGATCTTCGCCGTTGAGTTCCTTTTGGGTAACGTTGATGCAGAACTGAATTTTTTCCATCAGTTCGGAGTTCTTGTTGCGGAGGTCGGCGGTAAGCATATTGTTGGCGTCGAGGATGTTGCTCAGGTGCTTAACCGATTCTTTGAGTTTGTTCCAAAAAATGAGGTTGGGTTCTACAAAGCCCACGAGCACGGGTTCGGGAAGCATATCGTCGCCACCACATTCTGCCATCATAGGCTGTTCGGCGTAGAGAACGGCGTCGTGTTTGAGTTCTGCCCACGAAGCAAGCGCGGTGTTGAGGTTGCGCAACTGATATGCTGGCGATTTCATAAAGTCGGGGTAACTCTTGTCGGTGCTCTGAAGTGCGGTGAGCGACTCAATCCATTTGTTGTAACTTGTTGAGTTCCAACCGTCAAAGTTGTTAAACAAGCCTTTCATCTTAGAACGGTATTGACCGTATTCGCTCCAACTTTTTGAGTCGGTGCAGAATGTATCCAAAAGCGCGGTAGCAGCCTTTATGCCAAAAGCGTCGAAAACGTCCAAGCCTTTGGGATATGCACGTTCGGCATTAGGATGTTCGTCGCCCATATTGCCGAGCACCTCGTTGTCGGGTTCGTAGCGCTGAGGCATAAAGTTGATTTTGTCGGGACAAGACATTACCACTTTGGGAGTTATGCGGTTAGAGGTCTTGAATTTTTCTTTAATCCAATTGATAATCTGAGTGCGTTTGTCGCCCTTAACAAGTTCCGCGATGTCGGCATTGGGGAATTTTTCGGCGATGAACTCAGCCATATCGATAATAGCCACGTTGTCGGGCACGCCCATAAGGAACGTAATCATATTGTAGACATTCATACAGTCGTTTTTGGAGGCTTGATCCAAACCGTTGAAAACGCCTGCCATAGCAATAGCGCGGTTAACGGCACGGTCGTCGTCCATAGAAAAGAAGGCTGTTTGAAGCCACATCATACATTTGAAATATGCCTTAGACTTATCGTTGCGAGTGTAGTGTCCGCGCGGTTTGAACATAGAGTAATACATCTGACTGCGAGCCTGCAAGAGTGGCGACGGACCGTCGTTTAATGCGTCGATAGCCTCAAGTTCCTTAGTATAAGCATCTTTGAAATTCTGCGGAACGGTTACATTCTTGTTTTTGAGCAGTTTGATGCCCACAGCGTAAAAAGCGGCAACAAAGTCGGTCAACTCTTTGGCAGTCTGCACGTCAGCACCCACAGCCGAAGTGTTTTCGTAACGCATTGCTCCGGCGTGCATAGCATTCATAAAACGGTCGAGATTGTTGGTAAACTCGTTGTTTTCTAATGTTTTAAGAATGTAACTGAAATACATATGGTAAGCCTGCAAATAGAGGTCGGTGGTGATGAAACTCGGCATCAACTTGTAGTCGTTGTCTTCGTAAATCTGAAACAACTGTTCCTTGTTGGATGTCTCAAATGCGATATTGTAACGGCTCAGAAGTGTGGCCAACTTTTTGTCCATCGGCTTGCCGTCGTTAACCTGATAGCGGTTGATAGCAAGTGCGAGGTTGTTGAAATTCAATCCGTTGTCGTTGAGAGTAGTGTTCTTTTCATACTCTGCCATCTTAGCCGAAACACGGTCTACGAACTTTTGCTCGTCGGCGGTGAGTTTTACCGACTGCAAAGCCTTGTCGTAATCGTTCTCCCAAAGGTCGGCATAAGATTCAAACTGCTGCTCAGCCTTGTCGTAATACCACGATGTGCGGTTGTAGAAAAATAGGCTGAGGTGCGTATCTCTGAACCAAAAACCGTGCAGCGCATAGGGATATGCCTTGTAGATATAGAGTTGCTGATAGGTAAGGTTGTCGAGATTCATATTGTAGTCGATCTTCTCGGGCAACTTTTGTTCCGAAAAGAAAAACTGCGAATCATCGGTATACACCGAGGGGTCTACATTAATGGTAGACGCCGGAATTGGTTGATAATCTGTTGGTTCAGATGGTGTAAAATCGGTGGCGGTGGAATCTGTGGCATCACCGCCTGCACCATTTTGTGAGCCGCCGCCGCACGAAGCCAGCGTTATGGCAGCAAAAAATAATAAGTGTTTTTTCATAAGGTGTTGTATATTATGTTTTATCTACGCAAAGATACACTTTATTTTAATTATGCACGATATATTTTGATAAAAAACTTGCCCCGAAAGGATTTGCTATTTTGTTTTTTCGTACTTTTGAAAAAAATTTTAAACATACGCCATTATGAAAATGGAACTAAAATAATTATTATTTGGATCAATCCTCATCATGTCAATATCAAAACACATTACCGACCTTACACGGCTTGCGCTTTTAGACAGGGTACTCACCTACCGCGAACGCGAAACAATTCTTATTGAGGCGCGTGCAGAGGGTATTCCCGATGCCGAAACAAATGCTTTTTTGGACGGTATGTTGGCGCAACGACTAAAATCGTATTCAAAAGAAGAACTTAAAGCGTGTCCGGCGTGCGGTGCGCAAATTCCGCTAATTTCCGACCAATGCCTTTTTTGCGGCACATTGTTAGAAAAAACTACCCAAAACACCGCCAAAACCATTTCGGTAACGGGTAGCGCAGCCGACATTATTATAAACGAAAACATCAAAACTACTCAGGCTGAACAAAACATCAAAAACTGTCCAAACTGTGGTGCGCCGTTTCCGCTATTGAGCAACATTTGTCCTCATTGTCAACACGTGCTACACGCTGCACAAGATTCTGACCTGAATATCAAGTCGTTGGTTGAAAATATTAGCAAAAGTACCGCAGCCCTAAGCGGTGCACCCAAACCCACATTTATAGACGTGCTAAAATACTATAGAGGCCCACTGATGCATTTTATCGCCTTTGTGCTATTTGTGTCGTCGTTTTCGTATTCGGAATCAACTGCAGGATGTATACTTTTTGTTGCCATTGTGTTGCTATTTTGGGGCATAATTAAGGAGTCTAATTCGTGGGTGTTTTCTATCCTCGAAAAAACACCTGTCGCCATTGCAGATAAGGAGTATTACACCGCACTCAACGACCACGACAAATATGTAAGACTTACTAAGTCGGTTTACGGTGACAATCGCGAAGCAAAACAATATCTTGCACAACTTGATAGTGAAATTCACAAGGCTGAAGATATTCGTAAATCTAACCGATTAAAACTTACCCTATTTGTTGCCATTATTGTAATAATTTCGCTGTTGCCATGGATATTACGCCCCTCGGTAATAACATATTATAATGAATATATCGACTCTAATTACACCATTTTTGAAACCAATCAACAACCGATAAACGATGGAAACTAATGATAAAACCGCACAAAAAACCGATTTTCAAAATTCGGTACAAGAGATAGAAATAGCCCTTGCTGAATACAAAACATCATTCCCAAAAAACTTTGGAGATATGTTTCGCTATAAATTGTCTATCTTGTGCTTGGTTTTTGGCATTTACTGTTTATTATCGGTGTTTGCATTTGCTTCGCCAGACAACTATATTAAAGCGTTTTTTGTGTCGTTAATGATGTTTTTTTGTGCCTTTTGGCTGGGTTTCGATTACGACCCCAAAAAAATCTCGCCCGACAAATTGCAATCTATGCGTAAGGCTCTAACACCTTTGGAAGAGTATTCCGACGTAAAAAAATACGCCGACAATCTTGATTTGGAATTAATACGTATTGCCACCAAAAAGAAATCGTACAAAATCAAGATGAATATCATTGTTTACGCCTTTATTGCCATACTCAGCGGATTGCTAATTCACAGTTTTATAAAAGATAACACATCTATGCGCGATGATCTTGAAAATATTCACGTCAATGATCATTGCGGTATTTTTTCTGGTGCAGCCGAATATTTCAGTTTGCAACCAAAAGTGCCTTTTCAATCTATTATGCCTTTCAATTCTGAATTGTCACCAAATGATTTAGGCTTATTTATAGTAAACCTCAATACTTTCCGAGGCAACTCTAAGGGCGACTGTTTGGTTGGTTTCCGTTTTGCCACTCCCGAAATACGACGTAGCAATCAGGGTGACCGTTATCTACTCACAATCACCGATGTAAAAGGCAATCCATCTAAACTCTCGTATGAATTTACCGTTGGCGACCCATTAGTAGAATCGCGTATCTGCAAAACCCAAAGAGAAGCTATCAACATTTGCAACTATTTGAACAGTCATTCAAGCGAATTGAGATACAAATTAGAAAAACTGTAATTCATTAGTACTTTTGAAAAAAAATAAAAACATACACCATTATGAAAAAACAACTCGTAATTATAGCCATTGCCGCTCTTGCATTATCGTCGTGCGGCAACAAACCACAACAAAACAACCTTACCGACAATGAAAACGCCGCACCTATTGTTAACCAAGAAACTACCGACATAGATACTGTTAAATCAGAACCCAACTACGGCGTCACTCTCGACATTTTGGCTGAAATTAACAAATCGCACAACGATCGTTTCAACCGTGATAATATATGGATTGATCCAGAATCTACCGAAAAACATCTCATATTTACTACCGACGACGGTCCCGATGACGCTGCATACCATACGCTTTGTTTGTTCCCTTTAAACAGCGGCGGAGATTTAGTGCTTTTTATTGCTTCGGATGTTCAAAACGAATATTTCACATACATTTATAACAATGGTGTTGTAACAAAAACCGACAAAAACAAATATCTTCCACGCCCCACATTTTCAGACTTTTATCCCGATGGCTGCAAATATCCAAAGGCTGCCTGCGATATTATAAAAAAGAAGGTAGCCAATAATCCAATGTACTATGTATATAATGGTCAACTCTCTACAACGTTTGATATTTGGGAATACGAAAGCGGCTACGACCTTTCCCCAGTCTTAGAAGACCTTGGTGAAGAGTTTTATATGCACCTTCCGCAATTGAAATACCAATGGAACGGCGAAAAGTTTGAGAGAGTGGAATAAACGAATTGTAACTACCACACTTTCAATGTCATTACGCTGCGATTATTTACGCATCTTGCCATAAAGTTTACCCAACTGACGCAATGGTCTAAAATGATAGAATCCGACGTAATGACATTTTCTTTTGCCCAAAGAAATGAATCAACTGTTTTATTTAGTTGAATATCAAGGACGAACGGATAATTTTCGCCGATTTCAGCAATAAGGCATTTGAGCCGTCCCGAATTTGAAATTGGTTCATCGAGCATAATATGCACCGTTGACACATTCATTTCAGCCAATGTGTCAAAGAGAATCTTAATAGCCACCTCGGTTTCGGGGATAATGCGGTAGGTGCTGCGAAGTGCTGTTTCTCCTTGGCTTTGCGCACGTTGAGTTGCTCTGTGGTGGCAATGCTTCGGGCAATGGCAAACCGCTGACGTTCCGAAAGAGCAAAATGATTTCCCACAAAAGTATAAGCCATTTTCAGGTCGTAACCCTCGTTAATCAAATAACATATATGCCGCGAAGCCGTTTGTAGTTTTTTCAATGCTTCGGGCGAAAAATTTTGTTCATCCTCA
>JAGCYI010000134.1 GCA_017960885.1 Bacteroidales bacterium | reverse complement strand
TATGTTGGAACCTATAAATATAGCAGCCACAATCGACACACCGGCAATTATACTTGACAAAAGTACCGGTGAGATGTCATTTTCGGGTCGTTCGCTTCCCGAAGACGTGTTGAAAATATATCAGCCGGTGCAAAATTGGTTCAAAGAGTACTGTCAAGACCCGAATCCCGAGACTGAAATCGAGTTTAACCTCGACTATTACAACTCGTCAACATCGCGCATAATAGTAAAACTACTTATCGAGACGGAAAAGATCCACAACAAGACCTCCAACGTCCACATCCTGTGGTTTTACCGCGCCAACGACGAAGTGATGAAAAACCGCGGACTCGAACTTAAGAGCGTAGTGAACCTGCCGTTCGACATGGTGGAAAAATAAACAGAAAAATACAGAAAAAAATACCGTATAACACAAAAAATTCCGTTAAAAATGGAAGCACAAGACCCTATCTCTATCGAAAAAACTGACGGCGAAGAGCCCAAGAAACTCACCGCCGCACAGATTATTTTACAGAAATTGGCAGACAAAAAAGCCGAATCGCTTGAAAACATCATCACTGAGGTTGAAACCGAAAGCGCCGAACCATCATTGGAAGAGCCTTTGGAAGAAGAGCCCGAAGCAGAAAATCTGCCAGAAACCCCGAAAGTAAATTACTCGGAACTCTCAAAGGAACAGTTACTTGAAGAATTGAAAAATCTCGTTCAAAGTGACGACATCCAGAAAACAAAAGACGACATTGAAAGCATTCGTTCCGCTTTCTACAAAATATATCGCACCGAACTTGCCGAACGCAAACAAAAGTTCATCGACGAAGGCGGTCAGGAAAAAGACTACAAACCGATGGTAGACCCCTCGGAAGTGGTTTTCAAGCAACTCTACGACCAATTCCGCGCCAAGAAAAACCAAGTATACGAGCAACAGGAGCGTCAAAAAGAAGACAATCTTAAAAAGAAATACGAAATAATTGCAAAAATCGAGAGCCTGATAAATAGTCAAGAAACTATGAATCAGACTTTTGAGGAATTCAAATCGCTTCAGAAACAGTGGAGCGAGATAGGTCACGTGCCCCAAGCCGAAACTCAGAAACTTTGGGACAGTTACAACTACCAGGTAGAGAAATTCTACGACTTTGTAAAGATCAACAAAGAACTCCGCGACCTCGACCTCAAACGCAACACCGACGCCAAGATAGCCCTCTGCGAAAAAGCCGAGGAACTTCTGCTCGAACCCAAGGCAGTAAAGGCGTTTAAAGAGTTGCAGAAACTTCACGAACAGTGGCGCGAAATAGGTCCCGCACTCAACGCTCACAAAGAGGAACTTTGGGAACGCTTCAAACAAGCCACATCAAAAATCAACAAAAACTATCAGGAATATTTCGAGAATATCAAGAAGGAACAGGAAAACAACCTGAAAGCCAAAGAGTTGATATGCGAAAAAGCCGAAGACCTGATTGCTCCCGACTACAAATCGCGCAAAGAGTGGGAAAACAAGTCGAAAGAGATTCTCGAACTTCAGAAAATCTGGAAACTGATTGGATTCGCACCCAAAAAGCACAACAACAAGATTTACGAACGTTTCCGCAACGCTTGCGACAAGTTTTTTGAGAAAAAACGCGAATTCTACTCTCAAAACAAAGAAGAAGAGGACAACAACTATCAGTTGAAAGAAGACTTATGCGTTCAGGCTGAGGGACTTAAAGACAGCACCGACTGGAAAAAGACCACCGACATCTACATCAACTTGCAGAAAAAGTGGAAAACCATCGGTCCCGTTCCCCGAAAATATTCCGAAGAGATTTGGCAACGTTTCCGTGCTGCCTGCAACTATTTCTTCGAGAAAAAATCACAGCATTTCTCATCGGTTGACCAGGAACAGCAGAACAATCTCGACCTTAAGAAACAGATTATCGATGAGATAGAGAACTTCAAGTTTGAGGAGAGCGACGAAAAGAACCTCGCAGCCCTCAAAGAGTTGCAAAAACGCTGGTCGGCAGTAGGTTTTGTTCCGTTCAAGCAAAAAGAAGAATTGCAAGAACGCTACCGCAAAGCCATCGACAAGCAGTTTGCCAAACTCAACATCGACGAAACCAAACGCAGCGAGGCAAAAATCAAGGGATTAATTGAGTCGCTCAAAAACAATCCTCAGGCATACGAGAAACTACGCGCCGAAAAAGAACGTATCAAAAGCCGCGTAGAGGCTATCACTCAGAAGATTACCTTAGCCGAAAACAACCTCGGATTCTTTGCCAAGAGTAAAAAAGCCGATAGCATGATTGAAGACTTCAAGCGCAAGATGGAAAAGAACAAAGAAGAAGCCGCCGCGCTCAACAAACTCATAACGCTGCTCAACAATGCTATCAACGACATAGTAAACAAAGAACAGTCCGCTAAAAAAGGGGGCAAAGCATAAACAGACATGAACAACACATTCGATAAGAACACCTTAATAGGAATTTTACTGCTCTTAGCCTTATTTGTAGGTTTCTCAATATTCAACCGCCCGAGTCAGGAAGAGGTTGAACGCCAAAAGAGATACCGCGATTCGATAGCACAAGTGCAACAAGAGCAATTTCAACAACAATTATTAAAACAGGCGGAAGACAGCATCCGCTTAGCACAGGCACAGAGCCTCGATACTATTGCAGAAATAAGCGACTCGGCACGTGCCGATTTATTAGCAAGCACATTCGGCGATTTTGCACCTGCGTCTGCAGGAATGGAATCCGAAATTATCCTCGCCAACAACCTGCTGCACATCACCCTCAATTCAAAGGGCGCACAGATTTCGTCGGTAAGGGTAAAAGGCTACAAGACCTACGACGGCGACTCGTTAGAGGTGGTGAAAGCCGATCCGGGCAACGAGATGAACCTCGACTTCTTTAACGGAAACAAGCCCATCTCCACCAAAAACCTCTTTTTCACAGTGGCATCGCAAACCGACAACTCTGTGGTTTTGCGTGCAAACGCCGGCGACGACAAGTGGTTGGAGTTCGCCTACTATCTGCCCGAAGACAGTTACGTTGTAGACTTTACAATTTCGTTCCACAACCTCAAAGGACTTATCAAGCAGAATTCTAGTTTCTTAGACTTCACTTGGAACCAATTCTTGCCCGTGCTCGAACGTGGCAACGACTGGGAAGTCCAGAATTCGGGTCTCTACTACAAGTATACCGGTGACGACGACGATGTGGAAAGCATAGTTTTAACCGACGGCGAAAAAAACGAGCAGTTGAACACAAGTACCAAGTGGATAGCCTACAAGGGACAGTTTTTCTCCTCGGTAATTATGAACAAGACATCGTTTCCTAACGCCTTGTTGTCGTCGCAGAAGACATCGCTCAACGGCAACATGCTTTTTATGAGCAGCAAGTTAGGCGTTCCCAACAATTGCGAAACCGATTCGATGGCATTCTATTTCGGACCCAACAAATACAGCATTCTTTCCAACACCACTGTTGGTGTGACAGATTCCGACGACCTCGACCTCGACCAATTAGTACCGCTCGGATGGGGCATCTTCGGATGGGTAAACCGTTGGGCAATCATTCCGCTGTTTAACTGGCTCGGCTCATTCATAAGCAATTACGGACTTATCATCCTTTTGATGACAATCGTTATCAAACTTGTGATCTTCCCCCTCACCTACAAGTCGTATCAGTCGTCAGCCAAAATGCGTGCTTTGAAACCTATGGTTGAGGAAATCGGCAAGAAATATCCCAAGCCCGAACAGGCAATGCAGAAACAGCAGGCCACGATGGACCTTTACAAACGCGCAGGCGCAAGTCCCCTTGGCGGATGCTTGCCGATGCTGTTGCAGATGCCTATCCTTATCGCAATGTTCCGATTCTTCCCCGCAAGTATCGAACTCCGTCAGCAGAGTTTCCTTTGGGCAAGCGACCTTTCGTCGTATGACTCTATATTGGATTTGCCGTTCTCAATTCCGTGGTACGGCGACCACATCAGCCTTTTCACATTGCTGATGGCTGCAGGTATCATTATCCAGCAGAAGATGAACTCGGGTCAGATGGACACCGGTCAGACTATGCCGGGCATGAAACTTATGCTCTACCTTTTGCCAGCAATGATGATCTTTTGGTTCAATGATTATGCTGCAGGATTAAGTTACTACTATTTTCTCTCTAACGTAATCAGTATCATACAGATATACATTATCCGCCGTCATATCGACGAGAAGGCTCTCTTTGAAAAACTCAAAGCAAAAGCCGAGAAGAGCGCCAAAGAGCCGAAGAAGAAGAGCGGATTTTTGGCACGTCTCGAAGAGGCTCAGCGCCGTCAGATGGAGCAGTTGAAAAAACAGCAACGCAAAAAATAAATTATCATCCTTTTTATAAAACAAAACCCCGGACACTGTCGAGTGCCGGGGTTTTGTTTTATACTGCTGAGAGAGAGTCTAACCTAAACGTTGCTTAAAATCTTGATAACCAAAGCGTTTGATAAGTTCTATTGAACAATCGCTTTTCATCAGGAAAATATCGGGCAAAGGCATTCCGTTGAAAGTGTTGGTTTTGACCATACTGTAGAGAGCCATATCCTCAATGATGATTTTGTCGCCGATATTGATTTCGGTTTCAAACGAGTAGTCGCCAATAACGTCGCCGGCGAGGCAGGTCATCGACGAAAGCCTGTACACGTGCTTGCCGTCGGCATTGTCTTCGGCGTTGAAGATAGGCGGCATAAGCGGCATCTCTATGATGTCGGCGCAATGGCACGCCGCGCTGAAATCTAAAATGAGGATTTCCAAGCCGTTGCGCACCTTGTCCATCACCTCGGTGACCATATAGCCGCAGTTGAGCACCACGCCTTCGCCGGGTTCGAGGTAGATTTGCACGCCGTACTTGTCGCGGATACGGATGAGAAACTTTATCAATGCCTCCACATCGTATTCGGGATGAGTGATATGGTGTCCGCCGCCAAGGTTAAGCCACTTGATATGAGGAATATACTTGCCAAACTTCTGCTCAAACGCCTCAAAAGTCCTTTCCAAATCGTCGAAACCCTGTTCGCAGAGGGTATGGAAATGCAGACCCTCGATATTGGATGGCAGAGCGTCGGGCATCTGGTCGATAGTGACACCGAGACGCGAACCTGTGGCGCAAGGGTCGTAGATGTCGTGGTCCTGAGTACTGAACTGAGGGTTTACCCTTATGCCGAGACTCGCATTGTGGCAGTTGGGCGAATGAAGACGGTATTGGTTCCAAGAGTTGAACACAATATGGTCGCAAATTTGGTCTAATTCGCTGATGTCCTGCGGTTTGAATGCGGGTGCGAACACGTGGTTCTCCTTGCCCATCTCCTCGTGACCAAGACGAGCCTCGAAGATACCGCTCGCAGTGGTTCCCGAAATGTACTTACCTATAAGCGGATAGAGCGCGAATGTGGAAAAACATTTCTGCGCAAGAAGAATCTTGCAGCCAGTTTCACGTTCTATACGGTTGAGCAACTGCAAATTATCAATAAGTCTGCCCTCGTCGATAACAAACGACGGTGTGGGCAGACCTTTAAGAGTTTTAACCTTTTCAGGTTCAATGAAGTGAGGTTTCATTCAAAAACTGTGTGTTTTCGTTAGTCAACCAAAACAGGATTTTCAACCACTTTCCACGGCAGACCAAACTGGTTGAGCATATCCATAAACGGATCGGGGTCGAAGTTTTCGAGGTTGAAGACTCCTGTGCCCTTCCAAGTGCCGGTAGCCACCATAGCGGCGGAAATCATTGCGGGAACACCGGTTGTGTAACTAATAGCCTGTGAACCAACCTCTTTGTAGCATTCCTGATGGTCGCACACATTATAAATATAGAGAGTACGCTTTTTGCCGTCCTTTGTACCTGTGAAGATACATCCGATATTGGTTTTGCCAACTGTGCGCGGTCCGAGAGTAGACGGATCGGGCAAGAGGGCTTTGAGGAACTGGATAGGAACAATCTTATGTCCCTCAAAATCAATAGGAATTGTGCTCAGCATACCCACGTTCTCAAGACATTTCATGTGAGTGAGGTAACTTTGACCGAAAGTCATAAAGAAACGCATACGCTTGATTTCGGGGAAGTTGGTAGTGAGCGACTCAATCTCCTCGTGGTGAAGCAGATACATATCCTTCTGCCCTACCTCTGGAAAGTCGTAAACTCTCTTAACCGACATAGCGGGCACGCCGACCCATTTGCCGTTTTCGAAATAGTCGCCCGGAGCGGAAACCTCGCGGAGATTGATTTCGGGGTTGAAGTTGGTGGCGAAAGGATAACCGTGGTCGCCGCCGTTGCAGTCGAGAATATCTACATATTCAATAGTGTCGAAATAGTGCTTTTTAGCGTAGGCGATGAATACGTTGGTAACGCCCGGGTCGAAACCACCGCCGAGCAGAGCCATCTTGCCGGCTTTCTTGAAGGCGTCGCCCATAGCCCATTGGTCAGAATAGTCGAAATAAGCCACAAAGCCCTTCTCCTTGACACGTTTCTCGTATTTTGCACGCCAAACGGGTTCGTCGATGTCCTCAGGCTCGTACGAAGCGGTGTCCACATAGTTGACCTTGCACTCGATGCACGCCTCCATAATCACGAGGTCGTGATACGGCAGACCGAGGTGCAGCACAACGTCGGGTTTGTACTGGTTGATAAGCGCCACGAGTTGCTCCTTAGAATTTGCGTCAACCTTGGCAGTTGTAATTTTGGTAGAAGTGGTTGGCTGCCACTTGTCTTTCATAGCGTCGCACTTAGAGAGAGTGCGGCTTGCGATGCACATCTCGCTGAAAACCTTGCTATTCTGGCATATTTTTGCTATGGCAACGCTTGCCACGCCGCCGCAGCCTATAACTAAAACTTTGCTCATTGTTCTGAATTTAAATTGTTTGTTATATAGAACAAAGATACAAAAAAAACAAATATGCGATTAGGGAAAAAACAAATATTTTTAAGGCTGCGTGGCGGAGAGGCAAAAGATCTTATTCGTAGATAAGTGGAGAGGCTTTCAAATACCTGATATTAAGCGAATTAACTGTATTAACTTCGCTTTTAGGTATAAGCCAACGAGTATCGTTAGACTGAGGTTCGCCCTTGATCATTCCGATGCTGAGCCATCTTGAAACTGTGTGAGTGTTTACCAAAAACATTTCGGCAAACTGTTCTAATGTGTACGATTGAGTCATAAGAGTAGAGTATTAAAGTTTAACGTTCCAAATATACAAATAAAACTTTAATAAACAAACATTATAGCAAACTTTTTGCAAATTTTATTTATCATTTTATCTATTTTATTTAAACTTTTACCAATTAGAAATAAAATAAACTCAATAAGTTGGTTAAAGTATTGATATAGAAAAAGTTACACAAAAGATTAGATAACTGTTATTTGCAAATTAAGACTCGAAATTGTGATTAATATTGTTCTCGTCCTGCTTATTTATTTCGGTTTCGTAGCGTTCCTCGTCGATTTGCTCCACAAAGTCGCTAATAAACTTATCGTCGGAAGGCATATAAATCAAATTGAACACGAAACATATAGCCGCAATAAATGCGAACATACGGTTAAACGTTAAGAGCAGCAATACGATATTAATCAATAAAGCGATGAAAATCAGATTGTTTTGATACCTGTTGGAACGGATATACACAAGACGTTTCACATCCTCGTCGTCGCAGTTTTTGCAATCGGCAACATTCTTGGCGTAATGGTGATAGCCAAGAACCACAAGAATGCCCGAAGCGAACATCGCAACGTACTGAAACACCATAATGGCGTAAGGGTTATATAAAAGAGAGTGCGGGAAAACTTTAAGGTTTGACAATACCAGAGCCACAATGTACAGCGCCAAAAGTATGATTATACGTTTAACGAAGTACTTTTTGAGTTTCAAAAGTGGCGCAACGGTATTCATAACAGATTATTTATCAGATAGTTTCTGTCTTAAAGATCCTCTTCTTCGCCAGCACCTTCACCAGTTTCTTTAAGCACGATAGGCACTTTGGAAACATTTTGGAAATCACGTCCTGCCTCTAGAAGATCGCTGTCGCTGTAATACCAGATGATATCAACATCCTTTCCGGGAATCTCGTTGATTTTGTTCAACTCCTTGAGAATGTTGTAGATCCAAATCTGCGAACTGGTGTTGTAATAGTCGAGCGAAAGGTGCACAGTGGTTTTGTCCTGAGGATTCTGAACGTATTCGCTCAGCACCTTGAACACCGGCTCGTAAAAGGCGAAAGTGTTCTCGATAATAGAACGTCCTCTTACTTCTAAAAAGCCATTGTCGCAGTCGAAGTTGATATATGGACTTTTAGCGGTTTCCGCAATCTGTAAATGTTGCATCTCTATATTATATAATGTGTATTCATTTTTCAAGCGCAAAGTAACAACATTCCGTTGTCACTTGCAATATTTTGTGCAAAGATACTATTTTTTTTTTAGCAAAATCAACTCAAAGTAGATATTTTTCAAAAATTGTGTTAAAAGTTTTTAACAACGGTAGCAGATATAATTTAAATAAGTATCTTTACGCTTGAAAAGATTAAACACAGCCTTATGAAAAAATTAGCCTTAATAATATGCGCGTCGCTGTTTTCAGCAAACCTTTGGGCGCAGGAAATATTTGAATATCAACACGCTGACACTACATTTCAGCAGTATCAGGCAGAGCCATATTCACAAACGCCTGTGCGCGAAAGCATACGCGAGAGCAAAAACCGTCATGCGAAATACGGTCTCGACAAGCGTTTCCACGTGTCGGTGGGATTCGGCATGTCGTTTTCCAACTTCAAAGCACCGGTGTTCACTGATTACGACGAAGCCCCTTCCTATCAGAAACTTAGAGCAATAACCAACTATTACAGCGTTGAAGCGTCGTACCTGGCATCGGAGCGCCTGCTATTAACGGGCAGCATCATCTACGCCAACAACCATTACGGCGAGCCACGCTCACGATACAATTCGGCAAACGACGGATATATGGCTACTTTTGGTGCGACATACCAGATAACACCATCATTATCAATTGGTTTTGAAGTTTCACAGTCGCACAATATCTATCCTGTATACGGCGGATACGGTCACCATTACCGTGGATTTTGAAAAAAATGAGGCAGTACATAATAAAATAACATAAAGATTGATGCCGAAGTCGTTTTTTTTTAGTAACATTGCGGTATGAAAATTTTATTACAGACACGGCAGAAAATGGGCTGCAAACTGCTCCGCAAGAAGGCAGCCAAAGTGCAGCGGCAGAAATCGTACCACAACATCGACTCGGCAGCCTCAATCGGATTGCTGTTCGATTCTACGGTACAGGCTAACTATTTTTCAGCAAGACGTTTTATCACAAGTCTTGTGGAAGCAGGCAAAAACGTTGACGCCCTTGGAATGGTACTCAACGAGGAGATGCTTCGTTACTACACTCCTAGCCCAAACATTAGACTGTTCTCGATAGAGAAAACCACGCTGTTCGGATTTCCCAACAACCAACACGTGGAAGACTTTATAAAAACCGACTACGACATACTCATCAATATATGCACCACGGAGAACCTCTGCGTGGACTATGTGATGGGGTTGTCGAGAGCCAAATTTAAAGTGTCAATCAAGTTTCCGGAAAACGATTTCGCCGACTTTGCCCTCGAATATAACGGACGCACCCCAGAAACCGACGAGTTAATAAACCGCATAAAGCAGTATTTAACAGTAATTTCCCGAAAATAGGACACCCAAATACCTCAAAAACAATAATTTGTACAAATCATCAAAAGCACAACTCCAATATGCAGAGTGAATTATTTAACGGCACAGGCGTAGCCTTAATAACGCCGTTCGACAACAGCGGAAACATCGACTACCCATCGCTACAAAGCCTTTTAGACTATATAATAGACGGCGGAATCAACTTCATAGCCATGCAAGGAACCACAGGAGAGCCGTCGACACTGACTCCGCAAGAACGCCAGCAACTGAGAAAGTTCGTTGTGGAATACGTAAACAACCGAGTTCCAATAATGTACGGCATCGGTGGCAACAACACAGCAGCCATCATCGACGAGATCAAAAACACCGACTTAAAAGGAATCGACGCCATACTGAGCATTTCGCCATATTACACAAAGCCCAACCAAAGAGGCATTTACGAGCATTTTAAGGCGATAGCGGCAGCAAGTCCTTTGCCAATCGTGCTTTACAATGTTCCCGGAAGGACATCACGCAACGTGGATGCTCAAACCGTAGTGCAACTTGCCAAAGACTGCCCCAACATCATAGCAGTAAAAGAGGCAAGCGGCAATATGGCTCAGATAATGAACATTATAAACAACAAGCCAGACAGCCTCGCCCTGATTTCAGGCGACGACGCGCTCACATTGCCGATGTACTCTCTTGGCGCTACAGGCGTAATATCTGTGATAGCCAACGTATTGCCAAAAGAGTTTTCTACAATGGTAAACCTCTGTGCCAAAGGCGATTTCAAGGCGGCAGCAAAAATACACTTCAAGTTGTTGGACCTTATGAACGCACTTTTCGAAGACGGAAGTCCTGCGGGAGCAAAAGCAGCACTCGCACACCTCGGCATTATCAAAGAGAACCTACGTTTGCCGTTAGTGCCTGTTTGCGAAAGCGTTAGAGCAAAAATAATCACCTCAATCACTAATGCACGTAAATAAGGGTCCGCAATGGGCTAAAAACGCAGTCTGGTATCAAATCTTTCCCGAAAGATTCTGCCGTGCCAACAGCAACAACCCCATCACTGCCTCCGACATAGAAGGCACCACACCCTTTGCGCTCAACCGAAAACATCCGTGGCAGATACACAGTTGGACATCGGATTGGTATGAGACCGACGAATGCGAGAAACAGAACAACGCGCCGCTAAAGACCAATATGCTAAGGCGGCGCTATTGCGGAGATGTCAACGGCATAATTCAAAAACTCGACTACCTACAGGAATTAGGAGTAAACGCGCTATATATCACACCGTTGCAATATTCTCCGTCGCTCCACAAATACGACGGCACCAACTATCTGCACACCGACCCATTCTTTGGCAGCGACCCCCGCAAGGATATTGAGATAATCAAGAAAGAAGATTTCGAGGACTACGGAAACGCATCATGGACCACAGCCGACCGCGAAACTCTCACCCTCATAGAGCAAGCGCACGCACATGGAATGAAAATTGTGTTCGACGGAGTTTTCAACCACATAGGCTACAACAGTGTGCCATTTCAAGATGTGCTACACCGTCGCGAAAAATCAAAATACGCGTCGTGGTTTCATATCAACTTTGAAAAATCCACCAAAAAAGAACTCTGCTACGACAAGTTCTGGGGATTTGTAAAAGAGATGCCCAAACTCAACTACAATTCGAAAGAGGTGCAGAGATACGTATTCGCCACCCTCCGCAGATGGTTGAAACCTGTGGTAGACGGCGTGGAAAGGCAAGGCATCGACGGTTGGCGCATTGACCACGCAATAGGCGTCCCCATGGATTTCTGGCGTAAGGCCAGAAGGTATGTGAAGATGATAGCCCCAGATTCTTTGTTCCTTGGCGAATTGATTGAACCTGAGGATGTTATAAAGCCTTATCTAAACGAAGGGATATTTGATTCAATAATGAACTACGGTTTGTTGGAAGCCGCATGCAGGTTCTTCGCCGCCGAAAAATGTCACTACACCGCACAAGAGTTTGACCAAAGGCTCAAAGAGTTGCTAAGCCTCTATCCTACCGACTGCAACTACATGATGCAGAACATGTTAGGCACTCACGACACTGAACGCATAGCATCTTATATTGTAAACCGAAGGTTGAAAAGTTTTGGGAGCATAGGCAAGTTTTTTGCGAACTCTCACGCCGACGACAAGAACTATCGCACACGCAAACCATTCGCCAACGAAAGGCTCATTCAAAAAATGATGATAGTATTCCAGTTCGCATTCATAGGTTCGCCCATGATTTACTATGGCGACGAGGCTGGCATGTGGGGCGCCAACGACCCTGACTGCCGCAAGCCCATGATGTGGGACGGCATTGATTTTTCACCCGAATATAGAATCAGCAACGGTATCAGGTGCGGCACATACGACAAGTTGGAGTTTTCGTCCGACATGTGCAACTTTTATAAAAAACTTATCAGGCTTCGCAAAGAATATCCATCTCTGCGTACTGGCAAATGGCGTACTCTCGCTGTGGCACAAGAAGAACGAGTGTATGCTTTTGAACGGTACAACAAGCAACAAAGCATCATTTTTGCGTTCAACAGAGAAAAAACAGCTCGAACCATAACTCTAAAAAACATAAAACGAGAAGTTCTAACTGATTATCTCACAGGAAGAACGTTTACACCATCTTCATCAAAGATAGAGCTAACGATACCGCCGGCAACATCTTTTGTGCTTATTTAGAGGCACATATTTTCCACAAAACATACCAAAAGCCAAACCATACGAGTTAATTTTTATAGAATGGCATAGTATTTGTAAATTTATTTTTACAAAATAGCAATAATTCATAAAAATAATTACAATATGGAATATATATCAAGCGGAATAATCCGCAAAGGCTTTGTAAAGATAAAACTTGCTTTTGGAGCGGAAGTATGCGAAACAGAAAGAGTCAAGATACTTGAACGTTGGGCGGAGACAATGACACACTCCGACATCAAGATAATAGAGACCCGCCATACCGAAAGGATGAGCGCAATGATAGCACGCATCAACCATCCGCACTGTGCAAGATAATACCAGAACTTAGTCTTCGAACTCGTCGTCGTCGTTAAAGTCGCGCTTGTCTTGGAACGAGCCAGGCTTAACAAGGTCGAAATACGATTCGATTGTCTTATTGAACTGGTTCATAAGTTCCTTGCGCTGAGCTTCGGTGAGTTTCGGCTTGTCGGTTTCGTTATCTTCGAGAGTAAGATAACTTACAGTAACGCCGAGTACGTCTGCTATCTTAATAAGCGACTTGATGCTGTAATTGTTTGGGTCTTCGCGGCTGAGCATAACGCGCAAACTTACTGTAGGAATGTCGGTTTCGCGGGCAAGACGAGCCACCGACCAGCCTTTTTCTTTACGCAAGCGTTGAATTTTTGTTGTAATATTCATAGTTAAAGTACTTTAAATAAGTTAATTACTATTTTCTACAGGGCAAAAAATACCCTTTGTAGGATTACAACAAATATACTAAAAAATTATTGAATGCAAATATATTTTTATGATTTTTTTTAATTATCATAAATTTTTTTTAAGAAAGCCAATGCTTTGTCGGGACTAGTGATATTTTCGACCACAAGACACGGTTTTCCATTAACTGGCTTAAGCACACAGTCTTTGCCGTTGTGATGCTCTATCAAACGAGTGAACACCGGCGACTGATAATATGGAGAATCCTGATCTTCAACAAGATAGCATACCATCTTACGATTTTTCAGTATAATCTTCAACATGCCGAGCTCAATAGCTATCCACCTCATACGCACAACGTTGAATAGCTGTTCGGTGGGTTCTGGTATCTTGCCAAAACGGTCGGTGAGTTTTTGCGCTATCTGTTGCAGGCTTTGCTCGTCTTTTACGTTGTCGAGCTTGCGGTAAATTTTTAATCGTTCTGTAATATTTTCCACATAAGATTCTGGCAAAAGAAGTTCCATGTCGGTGTCGATGATACAGTCGGATGTAAACTTCATGTTTTGCGGCAAAGGCGCAGGAGCGGTAACGTCGGCATTTCCTTCCTTCAGCTGCTCTTGGTATTCTTGTTCACGGATTTCAATAATAGCCTCGTCGAGAATTTTCTGGTAGGTTTCCATACCGATTTCAGAGATAAATCCGCTCTGTTCGCCGCCGAGAAGGTTGCCCGCGCCACGGATGTCGAGGTCCTGAAGTGCGATATTGAATCCGCTGCCAAGTTCGGAAAAACTCTCAATGGCTTTCAAACGCTGCCTTGCCTGCGGTGTCATATTCTCCTCGGGACGAGCCATAAGGTAGCAGAACGCCTTTTTGTTTGAGCGTCCTACACGTCCGCGAAGCTGGTGGAGTTCGCTAAGACCGAAGTTCTGGGCATCTAAGACAATTATCGTGTTAGCGTTAGGAATGTCGAGACCGCTTTCGATAATGGTGGTGCAGATAAGCACATCAGCCTCGTTGTTGATAAAGCCGAGCATAATGTTTTCGAGCATGGTACCATCCATCTGTCCATGAGCAACGATAGTGTCGGCGCGAGGACAAAGTTTTTTTACAAGCGCCTCGGTATTGTAGAGTTCCTTTATCTTGTTTTGAATAATGAAGACCTGTCCATGACGGTCGAGCTCATAATCCACAGCCTCTTTGATAACTTCGGGATTGAAAGTATGCACCTCAGTAACAATAGGATAACGGTTAGGCGGAGGTGTGTTGATAATAGAAAGGTCGCGTGCGCCGAGCAGCGAGAACTGTAATGTGCGAGGTATGGGCGTAGCCGAGAGCGTGAGTGTGTCTACATTGAGCTTGATTTGTTTAAGCTTATCTTTAACAGCAACACCAAATTTTTGTTCCTCGTCGATAATGAGCAGACCTAAATCTTTGAACACCACATCCTTGCCAATAAGCTTATGAGTTCCGATAATAATATCCACATCACCGTCGGCAAGACGCTTGAGGATTGAACGAATTTCTTTAACTGTTCGTAACCTACTGATATATTCAACGTTACACGGTAAATCTTTAAGTCTTTCTTTAAAAGTGTTGTAATGTTGCAAAGCGAGAATTGTAGTAGGAACAAGCACAGCCACCTGTTTGCCGTCGGTAGCAGCCTTAAAAGCAGCGCGGATAGCCACTTCGGTTTTTCCAAAACCTACATCGCCACAGATAAGGCGGTCCATAGGCTCCGACGACTCCATATCCGCCTTAACGGCTGCCGTAGCCTTCTCCTGGTCGGGAGTGTCCTCGTAGATAAACGAAGCCTCCAAAGCCTGCTGCAGATACGAGTCGGGCGAGAATGCAAAACCCTTCTGCTGCTTACGCTGAGCGTAGAGCTTGATAAGTTTTTGTGCGATGTCCTTAACCTTAGATTTAGCCTTCTGCTTAAGTTTGCTCCAAGTATTGCTTCCGAGCTTGTATATTTTGGGAGGTTCGCCGTCGGCACCCTTGTATTTTGAAATCTTATGGAGTGCGTGAATGCTCACATAGAGGATGTCGTTGTCCTTGAAAACCAAGCGTATAACTTCCTGAGGATGACCATTTTTGTCGATGGTTTCCAAACCTCCGAAAGTGCCGATACCATGGTCGGTGTGCACAATATAGTCACCGGGCTTGAGGCTGTTCATCTCGTTGAGTGTGATAGCCTCGCGGCTCTTGCGGATTTTCGCCTCCTTCAAGCGATACTTTAAGTACCGTTCAAAAATCTGATGGTCGGAATAGCAGCAGAGTTTCAAATCGTTGTCGACAAAACCCTGATGGATAGTCATTATAATATCGTCGAAATTGACATTTTGAATCGACGAATCGGCGGCAAAGATATCATGAAGGCGTATTGTCTGTTTTTCGTTGAGCACCGACACATAAGTTTTGTAACCCGATTCTTGATAATGACTGATGTTTTGAGCCAGGAGTTGGAAGTTTTTTTGGAACACTGGCTGCGGAGTGATATTGAACTTAACCACAGATTGTAAAGCGGCAGTGGAACCATTGTCGAATATCTGTTTTTGAGAGAGCGCCTTATCAAAAGTAGCCGTGTCCATAAAAACCGGAGTGTCGGTATCAGCTTCGCCATCTTCGGTAACAAACACATTGTCGGAGCCAAACGACTCTATTTGCAAACGGCAATAATCAAGATCAGAAAACCAAATCAAGCTATTTTGAGGGATAAAGTTGAGGAATGGAATCTTCTGAATATCATCGTTATGCTTGCAAACATCGGGAATAATAGTAATGCGGTCGACCTTGTTGATAGAGAGCTGGTCGATGATATCGAAAGTGCGGATAGAATCTATCTGGTCGCCAAAGAAGTCGATACGGTATGGATTGTCGTTAGAATAAGAGAAAATATCAATGATGCTGCCACGTAGGGCGAACTGACCGGGTTGAAATACGAAGTCCACCAGCTGAAAATCGTAAGATTCAAGCACTTCGGTAATAAACTCGGTGTCGACCTTCAGACCTTGGTATAATTCGAGAGTGTTTTTTTGAAGGTCGGCAGAAGAGATTACATTTTCGGCGAGAGCCTCGGGATATGTAACAAGCACAAAGTTAGAGTTCTGCTGAATTTTGTCGAGCACCTCGGTCTTAGAGAGCAGGAATTCGGGGCTGAGAGTGTTTTCCGCCTTTTTTAAAGCAGATTTTTTATGAGAAAAAGGATAAAAAAACACCGAACGGCTCTGCTCAGCGGTTTGAAAATCGTTGTAGATGTAAGCAGCGTCTTCCTCGCTGTCGGCAACAAAAATGAGAGGTTGCGAACAGAGCTTAGTATCCGACGACACAAAAAAAGCCGCCGCCGAAGTGCCAAGACCCTTAATCTGCACCTTTTGGTGATTTTGCATAGCAGTTTGCAGAGCAGCATGAGCTGGATGCTTACGATACAGTGTAGTAATGATATTTTCCAAAACAGATAAAATTATAGATAAACAGTATAGGTATAAATCTAAAAAAGCCGGAGGGCGCACTTAGGCTATCCTCCGGCATTTAGATTATTAAAGCGGCAGACTATCCTGCGGCTCCTTCTTCTTCAAAATACGAGTTGTCGACGGTGGTAACGCCGTTTTCAGCCTCGCGCTCCAAAGCGGCAGATGTAGTACCAAGAGCCTGAGCCTCGGCAGCCTGAGCAAGCATTTTGGTTTTGGTTTTGTCCACAGAGTTGATGTGGTGCATAACCTTTGCGCCAAAATAGAAAGCGATCATCATCTGGAACGCAGCCATAAATTCTGAGAACTCAGCTTCGAGACCGATGATTTTAACATTGGCGAGCTCGATAACCACTGTGATAAACAACAGCGAGAGAGTCAAGATACCACGGAATGTACCGCGTGGCATATTGAAAGTTTCTCCATCGCAAGGGTTTGGGTTTTCCTTGGTCCAATCGCCGAAGGTGTACTTCTTAAACATTACTACGACAAAGATAAGCGATAGTACCAGCCATATCATTACCGGAATGTATATTGCTGCGAAATACTCAATCGGATGTTCTCCGTAGTAATCCACAGTCTGCATGTACTGATTTACTTCCATGATTTATAACGTTTTATTTGAATAATTTGGTTTACTTTATTATCTGTTAGTTAAATAGTTACTTAAAAAGAACGGCACCAAGGACGAAACCTACGCCAGCCGCCACACCGATACCTACGGTAGCCCAACGGGCGCGTCGTTGAAATTTCTTCGCCTCTTTTCCTACGGTAATGGCATCATTACGGCAGTCCTTGAGTTGTTCTTCATAATATTTACGATCAACTTTGTAGATATCCACGAGACTGTCTTTCTCGGTGACAATCTGACGCAGAGTGTCGCATTTCTGCATTAGGAGTTCGCTCTTTTCTTTTTCAAGTTTGTACAATTTGCCAGTTTCAATCACCTGAACCATACGGCTATTGTTCATAACCCAAAGAGTATCGTTAGTGGGAGCCAAATGTAACTCATCACCAGGTTTTACAAACTGAAGCGCCTGAGCTGATGCATTCTGCATCCAGAAGAGCGCCATTATTATAATGGCTATTTTAGAAATAAGCTTAATCATCTTTTTCATTGTAATATTTTTCAAATTCAACCATCATTTGCTCAGGAGACATAGCTTGAACTTCTTGATGTACGTTAGCTTGCTGCTGAGAAATAGCATTAATCTTTTTGTCAAGAGAAACAATATGCTGTTCCAAAGCTTTGATTTCGTTCTCTTTTTCAGCAATCTTGGCGTCGTACTCCTGACGGTGTTCCTCGTCGTTGAGCAGTCCCTGTTTTGATTTTTCAATTATTTCTTGAACGGTAGAAACAGAGTTGCGGTTGAAAAACTTGTTTTTCATCAACATGTAGGGACCAGCGAGAGCCGCGAATAAGTTGGTGAGCGTTGTCCACTTGAAGTTGAGATAACCGGCATCGTGCAGCACTCCTATTACAATGAGCACTACGATAATCGAGCCGATAATAATTATCCATTTTTTCATTTGCGGTGTAGTTTAGTTAATGTCAATGTATTTGCCATATACCCATCCCTCAATGGAAGTGCGTATTTTGTACCAACCGTTTTGTTCGTCGACAATGCTAACGAGAGTGCCTTTTGAGAGCGGTTTGGCAACGAGAGCGCCATCTGATTTCGGGGTGTTTCTAATGTTGAGGGTGTTGGCCATAACACGTCCGGTGTCGGGCATTTCAGCACCTCCGTCGTTGCGGCGGTCGGAACCAAGAAGCTGGTCGCGCAGTTTGTCGAGGGGGAAAGCAGGACCCGGGTCGGTTTTACGTGCGGGAGCGATCTCCTCGTGACCGAGAATCTGCTTGATGTTGGGATAAGCCTCGATGAGTTCGGCGCAGAGCTGCTTAACGGTTTCGATTTGCTCGGCGGTGTAAACGTGCCAGTACTTGGGAGTGTTTTGGTTGCGGTGAATAGCCTCAACCACGTCGCTTGGGTTGTAGGCAGAGCCGTACCACGAACGGTAAACGTTGCCGCTCTTGGTGAGAGGTCCAGAGTTTACGATTTCGATACCAATTGAATATTTATTGTAACCAGAACGTCCGCCATACGAGCTTTCGCCAGCGTGCCAGGCAATTTCGTTGAATGGTATCAACTGGGTAATGCTTCCGTCGCGGTCGACAAGGACGTGCGCCGAAGCTTTTACTTTCGGATTAACAAGCGTATTAAGCGATGACTGGTAAGGACCGGCAGTATAGTGAATAACTATTGTGTCGGGATATCCTCTTTCGAATTCTCCGCTGGTTTTGGTGCATTTCACCATTTTCCTAACGTTGTCTCCGCGAACTAAATAATCCTCTATCTTTAACATACTTTCGGATTTAGATGTTTTTATTTTTTCGGTAAATATACGGGTATTTTCTTATTTTTCCAACTTTTTTGTCTATTTTTTGAAACTTTCTGTAAGATTTGTTCCAACTAAGAACTGGGAAATAACGTTAGGAGGTCCTTCGTATCCGCAGTTTTCGGTTTTCACCATCACAGCCACACGGTTTTCGAAGGGACTAACAAGCACTCCCTGTATGATTTTGCCAACGCAGAGGTTGAACTCTTTTTCGGTATAGTTGTAAATTTGTTTTTCACCAAGTTCAGGCGATTTAACATGAATCTGAGTGCTTTTTACCACTTCGAAACCGAAATCGTTGTTGGTTTCCATCTCGTTTTCTATCACCACTTTAAACTTTTTGTCGTTTTTGGTGAACTCTGTGCCTTCAAGGGTGAAGTTTTTCTGCTGGATGATGCCGTACTTGTTGAGTTTTTCTACGAAAACAGTTTCATAATCTTTCCACATCTGCTTAACGCTTCCGGTCTCAACTTCTTCATCAGGGTCGAGCTCCCATTCGTATACAATCTTGTCGCTGATCATGTTCTGTATTCTGAACTTGAAGAAGTATAATCCTGCAGCCTCGTCGGCGGGCTCTATAATGTAGGCGAAATGTCCGTCTTTGCTCCAGCCTATTGGGTAGAACTTGTCGAAAAGATATTCATCGCTCTGCTGGCAGTATTTGAGTTCGGCGGGGACGAAATACCTTTCTTTCACTTCGTCGATCGACACTGGATCTTGGTTAGGGTCTTGATTCTGTTCTTGATGCTGCTCGGTTAACTGTTCCGACTGGTGAATCTGAGCCGAGTCGCTGTTTGTGTTTTGGGCATTTTCGGCGTTTCCCGACGAGTTGTTGTTGTCGGAACCGTTGCAAGCGGCTAAAGCGAACGCCGTTAACACTATACTTAAAAGTCTAATTTTCAAATACTTGTTCATCGTAATTAAATAGGTTTGTTTTCTATTTTTAGCAGTTATAAATGTAATGCTTTTTTTTAAAAAATATAACGCTTTTAGCATTTTTTTTTTATTTTTAATGTATTTTTTTGTAGAGTAGCCATAACAAGTTAATAATCAGATGATTATTTATGCCGGTTTTATTATAACCAAAAAATGCTTTTTTTTTATAAAAAAGTTTTTTTTTTCAGAAAAGGGTTATACCTTTGCACCGCAAAACCGAAAGGTGGCACTCGGGGTGTAGCGCAGTTGGTAGCGTACAACGTTCGGGACGTTGGGGTCGCCAGTTCGAGTCTGGCCACTCCGACCAAGTGCAAAAAAACCGCTCTTAAACAGGGCGGTTTTTTTTACACATGATGTTGATATATTAATAAGGTGTGGTATAATTCCTATCAATAATCAATCAGGGAAAATAGTTTGTTCGTCAGAAAAATTTATCCTGTCGAATTTTGGCTCAATGACCATTTTGCCAGTTTGGTCGATATAGCCCCATTTGCCATTAAGTTTTACACGCGCTAAACCATTTGATTCGAAACCTTCAGCTTCTTCAAATTGCGGTTCAATGACCATTTTGCCAGTTTTGTCGATATAGCCCCATTTGCCATTGAATAGTTCTACACTCGCTAAACCATTTGATTCGAAACTACGAGCCCAATAAAATTGCGGTTCAATGACCATTTTGCCAGTTTGGTCGATATAGCCATATGCACGATTGCTGAGTCTTACTAGCGCTAAACCATTTTCGAAACCTTCAGCCCAATAAAATTGCGGTTCAATGACCATTTTGCCAGTTTGGTCGATATAGCCCCAGTCGTAATTGAATAGTTGTACACGCGCTAAACCATTTGATTTGAAACCATCAGCCCAATAAAATTGCGGTTCAATGACCATTTTGCCAGTTTGGTCGATATAGCCCCATTTATTATCTAGATTAACAGGGGCAAGGCCATTATCACTAAAATCTTGACAAGCGTCATAACCTTGAATAACCATCTCGCCTTTAAGGTTAGTAAAGCCATAATCACCGGATAAACGGACACAAGCCAGACCGTTGGTTGCAAACCTAAAGCATTCGTGATACTTAGGTCTAAAAACAGTGTTACCCTTTGGGTCGATACATCCCCATTCGTCGTTTAATTCAACACAAGCAAAACCGTCTTTATCAAATGGTTTAGTCCAACCAAACTGAGGTTTCACAACCACCTTGCCTTTTGAGTTGATATAGCCGTATTTTTCTTCCTTGATGCTGCTGCAGAAACAAGCTAAACCGTTTTCGTCAAAAGATCCAGCATCCCTGGCATTTTTTAAGGAGATAACAATTTTGCCGGTCTTGTCGATATAACACATAGGAGAAGGCCGCTTATCATACTCATCGTCTTCAAGTACCCTTTCTACTAACGCCAATCCGTTTTCGGCAAAACTATAAGCTCTAATAAATTGCAAAGGGATTACAATCTTGCCGGATTTGTCGACATAGCCCCATTTGTCGCCAGATTTAACGGCTGCCAACCCATTGGATGCAAATTTATAAACATCATCGTACTGAGGTTTTATAACCCAGTTGCCGTTTTGGTCTACGAATCCGCATTTGTTGTCGACACAAGCTGTATAGAGAATGTCATAGTCGCTGTTTTGTGCTACTGTGTTGTTGATTAGGACAACGAGGAATGTGATAATTAGTACTCTTGCTTTCATGGTAGTTGGTTATGATTATTAAAAAATGTTTATAGTTAATATAAATAAGGTGTGGGAGATTGCACCTCCCCTCCTATCCAACTGCCTATTAAAAAACACCATCGTTTATTTCTTCAAAAATAGGTGCGATAATAGTGTTTCCGTTTTTATCTACGATACCCCATTTACGATATAGTTCCACAAAGATGACATTTTTTACAATATTAATGCTGGCATAGTTTGTGGGAATCACTATTTTGCCAGTCTTGTCGATGCATCCCCATCCGCCTTTGATTTTTACCGCAGCTAATCCGTTGCCATAAAAACCACGTACTGCGTCGAACTGCGGTTCTATAACAATTTCGCCATTCCGGTCGATGAAGCCTTCTTTCAAGTGTCGTACAACGTTTCCCTCTCTCTCCACTAATGTTACTGAAGCCCAGCCGTTTTCGTCGAAAGAGCCGTAGGTGGTTAAGGTAGAAGGAAGGGTGACAACCATTTTGCCGCTTTTGTCGATAAATCCCTCTTTATGGTTTAATGTTACAAGCGCCAGACCATATTCGTTGAACCTCATTGCATAAGAAAACTGCAGTGCGATTACAATCTTGCCATCACTGTTGATATAGCCCCACTGGTTGTTTTGCTTTACGGGAGCTAATCCGTTGGTTGCAAAATTAGAAACTTCATCATAAATGGCGTCGACAACCATTTTTCCTTTTTTGTCGACAAAGCCCCATTTTTTATTTAAGCAAACCGACGCGATGTCATTTTTTCCAAAACCGCCGACCCGGTCATAAATAGCACTAACTACCAGATTACCAGTGTTGTTTACATAGCCGTACTTTCCATTTAATTGAACTTCTGCCAGACCGAGCTGATTGAAATCACCTGCCCACTCAAATGTTGGGGGGATAATGATTTTGCCTGTTGCGTCGATATAGCCCCATTGTTTGTCGGAGTTAAAACGTGCAAGACCATTTTCTGCAAAACGAGCCACATAATCGAATTGCGGATTGATAACTGTTTCGCCTTTCTTGTTGATAAAGCCCCATTTGCCTGCCACTTTAACAGCGACCAGTCCATTTGAAGCGAAACAATCTTCGTCGACACTATCATAAATAGGCTTTATAACCCATTCACCTTTCTCGTTGATAATGCCTTCTTTACCTCCGAGTTTTGCCGTAATGTATACCTCTTCGTTGGTATTTTGTCCTAATGCGCTGTTTATTAGGGCAATAAAAAATGTGATAAGTAGTACTTTTGCTTTCATTGTTGTGTGAGTTTATGTTGTTTGACTATTATTAAAAAATAAGGTAATGATTCCCATATTTTTGATGCGTAAATATAATAATTTTTATCTTTGCGAAAACAATTATTCAATTTTATTGCTATGAAAACAAACACCATAGTTATTTGCCTTTTTGCTTTAGTAATGTTAGCAAATAGTGCGTTTGCCCAAAACAGAGCCGACAGCACGTATATCGACGCTTCGGTTGAAACATATACTCCAAATTTTGACAAAGTGTCGTCAAAGTTCGAGCAATTCTTGGAACAGAATTCCGTAAGCATCGAAAAAAAAACCAAGGATTACTATGAAATAAAATATACCTTGGTGATGACTAAGGCTCAATTTTCAGAACTAAAAGCCAAGCTGGACGAATGGAAATGCCAAACAATCAAGTTGTCGGAAACCACAAGGTATATTCAGCCGAACAAGAATACTAAAAAAAGCCAAATCAACGAATTGCTAGCCAAAATACGTGAGTACAACGAATCGCTTGGAACTGCCGATTCGGAGTCACGTATAGAACATTTGCAAGACCTTATTTCCGATGCCAAAAGCGAAATACGTGAATACGAAAACGACATTCGCTTATTGGATTCTAAAAACGGAACGGTAGTGCTTGACATTACGCTGATGCGTGAGCCTACTACTCCGAACGCATCGATGAAAGTCAGGTTTGTGAATATGCCTGGATTTGAATACAGCATTTTTATGCCTGAAAATCCAACGGAAGGAGTTTCTGCCGACTATTATCACGGATATATGTTGAAATATCTTTTCACCAGGGGCAAATCGTACATAACCGTGGGTGCGTTTAAGGCTAACGAAGTTCCTCAAAACGACACACTTATGTATTCCGACATTTTCAATTTCAGTTTCGGACAGGATTTCTATTCGCGCCATTTAGGTCGCGGTGCACGCAAGTTCCTCAATCTTTATTCGGGTTACAATATCGGCTATATGGCATTCTCGGGCAAAGACAGTTCGCTGAAAACCGTTTACGTCAGTCCTTCCATTGGCATAGAATTATTCAAAAACAATTTTATGCTGCTTGACACAAAAATGTCGTACATACTTCCCTTCTCGGACAACTTGCATCTGCGAGGTTTCCAGTTTGCCGCGGCACTGAATTTTGTGTTCTAAAAAGGCATATCTTCAAAACACTTGTATTACTTATTGCGCAATTAAGAACTAATAACGATTAGACAGTAATGATTAAAAAGATTATTCTCAGATTATTTGACAGATTATTTCCTAACAAGCTGTATGGCACAACGAGTTATTCGCAAGACGGAGAAGACATTTTGTTAGCTTCGTTTTACGAGGGCAAACGCGGTTACAAAGGTTTTTTTGTAGACGTGGGCGCACATCATCCATACAGATTTTCAAACACTTGCTACTTTTACAAGCGCGGTTGGCATGGCATCAATATTGAGCCGACTCCCGACTTATTTAAAAGGTTCAAATGCCGACGCCGCGACATCAACTTAAACTGCGGAATAGGCAACGGCGAAAAGCTTGATTTCTATGTATTTAACGAAGGTGCGCTAAATACATTCGATAAGGAATTAGCCCAACAACGCGACGGAAGCTACAACAATAAGTACAAAATCAAAGAGGTTTTGAGCATACAGACACGCTCGTTGAAGGATATTTTTGACGAGTATCTACCTGCAAACACAAAGATTGATTTTATTACTATTGATGTAGAGGGCAAAGATTTTGACGTGCTAAAAAGCAACGACTGGAGCAAATATAACCCTGAGTTTATACTTGTAGAATGTGCCGAAAAAATAGATTCAATAGGCAGCGACGAAGTTTATCAGTACCTCACCGCTAAGAATTACTCTATGGTTGGTCGCACACGTAGAACATCGTTGTTTCACTACGGAGGTTAATTCCTCACATCCACATACCTCGCCTCTTTATTTGCAAAATAGAATCCGCATACCGAGGACATTGGAACCATCATTGTGCTTTCGGTTAATTCAATTCCTGTGGCAGCGGTGGCATCTAAGAGTTTGAAATATTCACGTCATTTGGGTCGCGGTGGACGAAAATTCCTCAATTTGTATTCAGGTTACAATATCGGATATTTGATGTACTCAGGCAAAAAAAGTTCGCTCAAAAACTATTACGTAAGTCCTGCCATTGGCATAGAACTGTTTAAAAACAATTTTATGCTCATCGACACAAAAATGACTTATATGCTTCCATTTAATGACAACTTATATTTACGAGATTTTCAGTTTGCGGCGGCGGTGAATTTTGTGTTTTAGGGATATATTATCCATGATAACCGCTCTTAGCCCAACTAAACATCAACCACACCATTCCCAAAAACGCCCCAACAGCAATAGGAGGAATGATTATGGCTATAAACCTCATAACTGCAAAGAAATAATCAGCATCTCTTGTAACCGATTTTCTAATTGCAGCCCGTGTTTTAAAAACCTTACATGCCTCTACTAAACCATAAATGATTAGGATAATCAATAGGACTAGAACTATAAAAGGACTTTGGAAAAACGAACCAACCCAAGGAGCCACTAAACCCATAATAAGGCTTACCAAAAACACTCGTAATAATGTCAACCAAAATTTTTTGCGCTGTATATCCATAGTATTTCAATTATTTAAGTGGTTAATACGCCCCGACGTTGATATACCTCGCCTCTTTATTTCCAAAATAAAACCCGCAAACCGACGACATTGGAACCATCATAGTGCTTTCGGTTAATTCTATTCCTGTGGCAGCGGTGGCATCTAAGAGTTTGAAAACCTGCACTTTCTGTTGGTGATTGGGTGATGATGGATAGCCGATGGCGGGACGGATGCCGGTGTAATGACCTTTGATGAGTTCGTCGGGCGTGAGGCTCTCGTCGGGGGCGTATCCCCAATAGCGGGTGCGAACTTCGCGGTGAAGGTATTCCGAAAGGGCTTCCACAAGGCGGTCGGTCAAAAGTTTTTTCATAATCGCCTTGTAATCATCATCTTTGGAGGTGTCGAGACCGATGCCCGTGGTGGCGGCAAACATTCCGAGATAATCTTTTTCGGGCGAAACGAAGTCGGCAAGCGAGTAACAGAAACCGTCTTCGCCCGGCTTTTTCTGCCGTGGAAATTCAAAAGTTTCGATACAGTTTTGTCGAGTTTCGTCGGAATAAAGTTTCACGAAATCGCCTTCGCTTTTGGCTGCAAATATCTGTAACACAGCGTTTGCCGTGGTGAGTTTTTGGTCGATAATCTCTTGAAGAATGCGGCGGCCGTCTGCCAAAGTGGTTTCGGCTTCGGGAGTGTTCTCCTTGATTTTCCACGCTATAAGGAACATCTTCCAATTGATGTACGGAACAAGAATATTGAGGTCAATATCGTTGAGTACCAAGCGGTCGAGCATTTTAGGCGTAACGATATTGTCGAACTTTAATTTTGGCAAGTTGGAGTTTGTGGCGGGTTCTGCAACAGGCTGAGTGGCAGAAGGTTCGGCGTTTTGACGTTGCAATTCTGCCTGACGTTTTTTGAGTTTGTCTAAAAACTCCTGATTTTTGGTAATCAAAGCCGTTGCCACGTATGCATTTTGCGATGCGTCTTTGACGTAACACACAGGTCCTGAATAGTTTGGAGCGATACGGACAGCGGTGTGAAGTTCCGAAGTGGTTGCGCCGCCAATCATCACGGGAATTTTCAGTCCCGCCTTCTCCATCGCCTTTACAACGTTGATCATCTCGTCTAACGATGGCGTAATAAGACCCGAAAGTCCCACAGCGTCAGCCTTTTGCGCAATGGCTTCCTCAACGATTTTTTCGGTGGGCACCATTACTCCGAGGTCGATAACCTCAAAGTTGTTGCACGCCATCACCACGCAGACTATGTTTTTGCCGATGTCGTGAACGTCGCCTTTTACGGTTGCCATAATTATCTTGCCAGACGATGCTCCGCCTGCGTTTTTCTCCTCGATTACGGGTTTGAGAATCTCCACAGCCTGTTTCATAACTCGCGCTGTCTTAACCACTTGTGGCAAAAACATCTTGCCCGCGCCAAACAATTCGCCCACGATGTTCATACCGTTCATCAACGGTTTTTCGATGATTTCCACAGGGTTGGGATATTTTTGGAGAGCCTCCTCGATGTCGATGGGCAGAAACTCCGAAATGCCTTTTTGCAAAGCGTACTGCAACCGCTCCTCAACGCTCAGATGACGCCATTCGATGTCCTTCTCCACCTTTTTGCCCGTGGCCTTAGCCTTGGCAATTTCGGCGTATTCCACAAGCCGCTCGCCCGCCTCGGGGTCTTTGTTGAGCACCACATCCTCCACTTTTGGGCGCAGTTCGGGGTCGATGTCCTCGTATTTAATCATTGCGGCGGGGTTGACGATGCCCATATCCATACCCTCAGCCACGGCGTAATGCAGAAAAACAGAGTGCATAGCCTCGCGCACGGGATTGTTGCCACGGAACGAGAACGAAAGGTTGCTGATACCGCCACTGATTTTGGCATACGGCAGGTTGGCCTTGATCCACGTAACGGTTTTGATGAAGTCCACGGCGTAGTTGTCGTGGTCGCTGATGCCGGTGGCGATGGCAAGCACGTTTGGGTCGAAAATAATATCTTCGGGATTGAAATTCAGACGTTTAGTGAGCAAATTGTATGCACGGCTGCAAATCTCGATGCGGCGTTCAAAGGTGTCAGCCTGACCCTTTTCGTCGAAAGCCATCACCACTGTTGCCGCGCCAAATTTTTGGATTGTGCGTGCGTGGTCGAGGAATTTTTCTTCGCCCTCTTTGAGACTTATTGAGTTGACTATCGCCTTGTCTTGCAAGCATTTAAGTCCCGCAACAATAACGTCCCATTTGCTCGAATCTATCATCACGGGCTTGATTGCCACGTCGGGTTCGGATTTAAGAAGGTTGAGGAAGGTAACCATCTCCGCCTTGGCGTCGAGCATTGCGTCGTCCATATTAACGTCAATAATATCAGCGCCTTCCTCCACTTCCTTGCGGGCAATTTCGAGAGCCTCGTTGTAGTTTTTTTCGTTGATAAGGCGGAGAAATTTTCGCGAACCTGCCACGTTGCAACGCTCGCCAACGTTAAAGAATGCCTTTTCTTTTTTACTGACAATCAACGGATTGAGACCCGAAAGACGCATTTCGTGAGGATTCTCAGGCACACGGTGGGGCTTGGCGTTGGCAAGTATTTCAGCCATCTTGGCGCAGTGCTCGGGCGTGGTGCCGCAACAGCCGCCGATAATGTTCACAAGACCCTCGTCGAGATACTCCTGAATCTGTTCCTGCATCATATCGGGCGTTTGATCGTACTGTCCGAATTGGTTGGGAAGTCCCGCATTGGGGTGCGCTGAAATTCTGAAAACGGACTTTTCGCCGAGGATTTTGAGGTATGGTTTCAGGTCGCGTGCGCCAAACGAACAGTTCAAGCCGATGGTGAGCAAGTCGATGTGCGAAACCGAATAGAGCAACGCCTCAACTGTCTGACCTGCAAGCGTTCTGCCCGATTTGTCGGCGATGGTTGCCGAAACCATTATGGGGAATTTGTCAATGTCGCGTTTTTCAAGTTCTTGATTTATAGCGTACAACGCCGCCTTTATGTTGATGGTGTCAAAACAAGTCTCCACCAAAAAAATATCCACACCACCGTCCAAAAGTCCGCGCACCTGTTCGGTGTAGGCGTTCACCATATCATCGAAAGTAACCTCGCGGAAACCGGGATTGTTGACATCGGGACTCATCGAGGCGGTCTTGTTAGTCGGACCCATCGAGCCTGCCACAAACCTCGGCTTGTCGGGCGTGGAGTACTTGTCAGCCATTTCTCGGGCGTTTTTTGCTCCGTTGAAATTTATCTCATAAACATACTTTTGCGTATTGTAATCAGCCTGCGAAATCGACGTTCCGTTAAAAGTGTTGGTTTCGATGATGTCGCATCCGGCTTGCAGGTATCTTGAATGTATCTCTTTGATAACCTGAGGTTTGGTGATGTTCAGAATATCGTTGTTGCCCTTCATTTGAAGCGTCACGCCCACGAACTTGTCGCCGGTGAAATCCTCTTCCGAAAGGTTGTACTGCTGAATAAGGCTTCCCATCGCGCCGTCGAGAAGGAGTACGCGGTTTTGTAATTGGGACTGCAAAAGTGTATAGCGGGATGGTGTCATTGCTGCTTAAATTTGTGGCAAAAGTAGAAATTATTTGTCAAAACGAAAAAAGATAAAAAAACGCATAGAAAATTTGATTATAAAAAGCCGCGTATTCAGAAAAAAATGCTATATTTGCAATATTCTGATTGATAAAAACTATTACTATGCGACTACTACTAACCATATTATTACTCACAGTCTGTGTCAACTATTGCGAAGGGCAGTCGGAATATGTCTACAGCAACATCTGCTGCGAGGAGGAACAACGAATCACATTTTCGCTTTACTCCACCAATCCAAAGAACAAGCAATTGTGGATCAACACATTGATCGAAGCCGAGAAGGCCGTTGCCAAAGAGAAAGACCTCGAAAAAGTGACAGGCTCGCTCACCCGCATCTACCAGCTGTACGACATCGCCGAAGACGACAACGGCAAAAACCGCTGTCTACAAAAAATCAACCATCTCGCCGAAACCACCCGCAATCTCGACATCTACGTCCGCGCTCAGATAATGCAGGCCCACTGTCTGATACGGCACAACAGAACCGACTCCGCTATCACCATTTATCAGAAAGCCATCAAATATCTCGAACCGCAAAAGGCATTCAAGCAACTTGCCAAGGCTCATTGTTTCCTCGGATACACCTACGATTACGCTCACAACAGAGTTCTTGGCATCAGGAATATGCTCGAAGCGGTATCAATTGTAAAAAACGATTATACCGAAGACCCACTGCTCACCGGCGAAGTATATCTCAACACCGCTTTAATATATCTCAACGACGGGGACTACATCAAGGCTGAGGAATACATTTCTGAAGCGCTGTCGATATTCAAACAGGACAAGTATTCCAACGACATATTGTACCTCAGCTATCTCAACACAGCATTAATAGTATCCGCCGACATCAAACGCGCAGTAGGAGAATACGATGCGGCAATTTCACTCTACAACGAGGGCATACATGGTTTCATCTCATCTAGTCTCGAATATCCTGCCTCCAACACCTATCAATATCTCAGCGACGGCTACAACGGGTTGGGAATCACCTACCAAAAAAGCAAGATGTACGACGACGCCATCAAATATATGCTCGAAGGTTTTGAAATCCGCAAACGGCTGGGACTCAAAGAGAAAATTGCCGACTCTTACATCACCATAGCAGAATATTACAACGAAATAAAACAGGCGGATTCGGCATACGTCTATTTTGAGAAAGGGTTCAACTCAGCCTTCAACATCCGCGACGTAAAACTGTTGCACCAAGCTTCGCAGGGTCTTGCCAATTATTATCACAAAAAACGCAACTACGAAAAGGCTTATAAATATCTCGAAATAGCCAACAATTACTACCAGGACGTTCTCGACATGAAACAAAGCAAAGAGGTGGCACGTGAGGAGATGGACTACCTTTTTGAACAGGAACGCGACTACGCAAGAAAAATCAGGGCAGAGCAGGACGCCACGATCAAACGCGACAAAATAATAATTTATCTGGCAGTGGCTTTCTGCACAATCGCAGCATTGATGTTGGCGCTAATTATTGTGCTTTTTTACAAACGTCAAAAGAAAAACCGGCTTCTGAGAGATCAACGCGACAAGTTGGAACTACGCTCACAGCAATTGCAAAAGCAACAGGAGGAGATCAAACAAAAGAATCAGGAACTCCGCGCCACCACCGAAATGCTCGAAGAGAACAACAAGGAACTCAGAATACTTTCTGCTGTGGCTTCCATGACGAGCAACTCGATCTTCATTACCGATGCAAAAGGCAATTTTATATGGTTTAACGATGCCTTCGCCCGCGACACCAACATTCCAATTGAGGAACTCCACACCCACCCCGCACTCAAACCGTCGGCTATGCCTCAGCAAACCAAGAGAGTTTACGAAAAAGTGGTTGCCACTAAACAACCACAAAACTATTCCTCGGAAATTATCCATTGGGAAGGAATGAAACCTATTTGGGTGCAGACTGCCGTAACGCCTGTGCTCGACGAAAACGGCGAAATTTCAATGATTGTGTGGGTAAACACCGACATTTCTGAAATCCGCGCCATAAACAAACAACTCGAGGATCGCAACAAAGAACTGCAAATGCTCTCTGCCGTTGCCGCATCCACAGGTAACTCTATATACATCACGAGCAAGGAGGGCAAGTTTCTTTGGTTCAACGACGCGTTCTCGCGTGAAACACATATTCCTATAAAAGAAATCCACACACACCCTGCTCTCGAATTCGATGCTATGACGCCCGAAACACGAGCCGCATACGAAAAAGTGATTGCCACCAAAGAGATTCAGCGATACACCGCCGAAATGAAGCATCTAGAAGGCGAACCGTTTTGGGTGCAGGCATACGTAAACCCCGTGTTAGACGACGACGGCGAGATTATGATGATAGTTTGGGTAAGCACCAACATAACCGAACTGCATCACGCTTACGAAAAAATCGAGAACCAAAACAACGAAATCAACGCCTCAATTTCATACGCACGCCGCATTCAGGACGCGGTGCAGCCTATGAAGATATTCTCCGATGAGATTTTGGGCGACCATTTCGTCATTAATATGCCCCGAAACATTGTCAGCGGCGACTTCCATTGGGTGGGATACAAAAACGGACTTTCGGTGTTTACAGTTGCCGACTGCACAGGTCACGGCGTACCGGGAGCGTTTATCAGTATGCTTGGACAAGTGATGCTCAATCAGACACTTAGCAAACTCGACGATATCACATCTTCCAACATTCTCAACATCTTGCGCACAGGCATAATCCACCAACTTCACCAACGCGAAAAGGACGACGCTTCGAGCGACAGTATGGACGCTAGTATGTTTGTTTACGACCGTCAAAACTGCATAATCGACTTTGCCGGAGCATATTCTTACGGTTATCTGCTAAGGTTTGGCACTCCCGATGCCGAAACAGAGGCGGTTTGTAAAGAATCGGGCAGCAAGATAATCTTCAACCAACAAAAAGACGCATACCTTATCCGCCTGAAACCCAACCGTATGACCATAGGTATCGACCGCCGCGATATGATTCCATTTAAAAACATAAAATTCAAAGTAAACCACGGCGACATAGCCTACGCCACCACCGACGGCTATCCCGACCAATTTGGCGGCGAACGTCAAAAGAGATTTTACGTGGCAAATTTTGAAAGAATCCTCCTCAAATACTGCCACCTCACAATGATAGAGCAGCGTCAAGCGTTGGAG